>CAZATH010000087.1:0-6460 GCA_964487995.1 uncultured bacterium | reverse complement strand
GACTGACATTGCGTGTAGGGAGGGCAGTATTTGGAGTTCTTGAACCTTTAAAGGCTATTTTTATAGAGCTTGATGAAAGTGTGCTGTTGTTAGGTAAACCGGGGGTGGGTAAAACCACTTTGCTTAGAGAAGTATCTCGCATATTGGCAGATGGGAGAAAAAAACGTGTGATCGTTGTTGATACCTCTAATGAAATAGGTGGGGATGGAGATGTACCACATCCCGCTATTGGACGAGCCAGACGTATGCAAGTTGTTTCACCCGATAGACAACATGACACCATGATAGAAGCGGTTGAAAATCACATGCCTGAAGTTATTGTTATCGACGAGATAGGAAGAGAAGAAGAAGTTGTTGCTGCCAGGACCATTGCAGAAAGAGGTGTGAGGTTGATAGCTACAGCCCATGGTAATACCCTTGAAAATGTACTATTCAATCCCACATTATCTGAACTTGTTGGGGGTATTCATGTTGTAACTTTGAGTGACGAAGAGGCTCGGAGACGTAAAACCTCTAAAACAATCATGGAACGAAAGGGACAACCTACATTTAAAGTTCTCATTGAAATTAGAAGCAGGAATGAGTATGTTATTCACCGCGATGTTGCCAAATCGGTAGATAGTGTTCTCAGGGGTATTCCCCCACAAGTTGAGATCAGGTACCTAAAAGAAGATGGTTCTATTGAGGTTACCACCACCCAACCGTTACCCATAGATACCTTAGATGAGCGTAAAAATTACATCAAAGATCGTGTACTCAAAGTATATCCTTTTGGTCTTAGTAAAAACAAGGTAGAAACAGCCATAAAAACTCTTGGTATAAATGCTATGTTATCTGGTAATTTGGATATGGCAGACTTTGTTATTGCCCTTAAATCGCGTCTATCTAAACATTATCCTCAGATTAGAATGGCAGAGCGTTTAGGTAAAGAGATAGTGGGGGTTAGGAGTAATACTGTAAAACAAATACAGCATGCCCTTATTGATTTTCTTGGTATAAAGCCAGAAGATGAAGTTGATACACAAGATAAAATTTATGACATTTTAGAGGAAACGCGAGAAAGGGCTTTGGGTGTTCTTCAAAATGAAGTTAGTGAACTTGTTGATATTGTTCCTGAGTTGGTTGACAAACAGATTGAGATTATCAAATCGTTTGGCTTGGAATATGAGATACGGGATGAGCAAATTTTGATCAAGTATCCAGGTGGTGGTAAAGAATGAGAGGAGCTTTTATAACTATTGAGGGTATAGATGGTAGTGGTAAGGATACCTTGGCAGTTAAGATTAGGGAATATTTGTTATCCCATAACATAGATGTTTTGTTAACCAAAGAACCAGGAGATGTTTTTAACGGTAAGGTAAGGGAAATCCTGATGAATGATAATCCATTACCCCTTTCCGAAATGTTTCTGTTTCTTGCAGATAGGCACGAACATGTGGAGAGAGTTATTAAACCTGCACTATCTGCCGGGCAGTGGGTGATATCTGTAAGATTTGCCGATTCTTCTATGGCTTATCAAGGTGCAAGGGGTATTGATAGGGAGCTTATAGAAAAACTTAATATGGAAGCGATTGGAAATGTTTATCCAGATTTGACCATACTTTTAGACCTATCTACTCATGAGGCAATGAAGAGAATTAAAGGTAGGGGAAACACTATTGAGCATTTTGAGAGAAATGAATTTTTAAAGAAGGTTAGAAAACTATATTTGGAAGATGCTTCAAAGCATACTGATAGAGTTGTGATTGTAGATGCATCTTTTGAACCTGATGAAATATTCAATGTTGTGAAACCTTATATTGATAGGTTACTTAAACAGTACATCGTAGAAGAAATTGATTTAAGTAGAGCTCATGTTTCTGATGCCATATTGAAGGCTATAGATTCGGGAATGCATGCCATTTTAATTCATGGTGAGTGGGGATGTGGTCATGAGTATTTAGTTAGAGATCTTTTATCTAAAATTATTGTTTCACTCAGGGATGATGAGGAAGAAATTTATGGGGCTTCTCCTGATTTGATGATTATTAGAGGTGATAAGACTTCTCCAATTAAGATAGAGGTAATAAGGGAGATAGGTGAGTTTTTAGATTACAGACCTCTAGAGGGAAAGTATAAAGTTGTTGTCATAGAAGATGCTTCCTATATGACACTCCAGGCTGCTAATGCTCTGCTGAAAATATTAGAAGAACCACCCCACTGGGGCATATTTATTATGTACACATCTTATGTGGAACGATTGTTATCAACTATACGTTCTCGGTGTATTTCCTTTAGAATAGAGAGGTTTCCTATATCGGGACTTACCCGTTATATTGTAGATCATTATGGTATTGATGAGAAACAAGCGTATGTAGTGGCGAAAATGACGGAAGGATGTCCCAGTAGAATAGAACATATATTAAAGGTTTTGGATGCTCAAAGTGTTGTTCGGTTAATAGAGGGAGATTTTTATGAATATCTAAAGCTTGAACCTATGGTTGTTGAAGATAATGTTCTTTGGGATAAATTGTTTTATGAAGTGGAAGCATCGGTGATAGGTAAAATCATTAGTGGTAATGGACGATGGACGGCTGATGATGTTTTAATGCTTGTTGAATTTGAAGGTATGTTGAACACCAATGTTCAGAAAAAAATCATTTCAGATCTTGTTTATTGGAAGCTTAAGGAGGGTATAAATGATGTACACATATCATAGTGCTAAGGCACTCGACAGTGGCAGAAAGATTGTGGTTAACTTACCTGATAATATCCATATTAAAAGCGGAGATTATGTAGTGGTTAATTCAGAAATAGGGGAGATAATGGCGGAATATCTGGGTAAATTCAATACCCATGTAAATTTAGATGAAAAAGAAAAGTTTCCTATCCTAAGGATTGCCAGCAGTAGTGATTTAGAAGTGTGGGAGGAAAAGAGGGATTTCTTGGAGAAGGTTTTGAGAACAGCACGGGTAAAAGTCAAAGAGTACTCTGTTGCAATGTCTCTTTTTGCTGGGGAGATTGCACTTAAAGGGAGGAATCTTACCCTCTATTTTACCTCATCAGGACGGGTTGATTTTAGAGCACTCGTTAGAGATCTTCAAGAAACTTTTAACGTCAAGATCAGGTTGTGGCAAGTTGGTGTTAGAGATAGGGCTCAGATGCTTGGTGGTATAGGAGTGTGTGGAAGACCTTTATGCTGTTATAAGCATATAATTGCCTTTGACAATGTATCTATTTATATGGCTAAAAGGCAACTGAGTGTTTTTAATCCCAGTAGGATTTCGGGCCAATGTGGTAGGTTGATGTGTTGCTTGAGATATGAAGATAATGTTTATCAAGAGATAGACGAAAAAGGTTTTCCAAAGGTTGGTGATATTGTTAAGTTAAAAGATAGTAACAGTGGTAAGGTGATGACACGAAATATTTTTACCAATATGGTGTATATTCATACCGATGATGGTTCTCAAGCATGGATAGATCTTGAAGATGTTAAAGAAGTTTGGCGTAAAGGTCAGCTGGTATTTTCCTTTGAGAAAGATGAAAATATAGTTTCAGATATGGATAATGAAGATATAACACCCGTTTCCGAGGACAAAATAACGTCTAAAAATATAGTTAAAGATAATGGTGCGGAAGGCGGGATTTGAACCCGCACGGGCTTTTTGGGCCCACTGGATCCTGAGTCCAGCGCGTCTTCCAGTTCCGCCACTTCCGCACCTTTGTATTGATATAATACAAGAGAAGCCAAAAATTGTCAAGAGGTGAAGTCTATGGGATTATTAGATAGTATTAAGAAATTTTTAGCAGTGGATGAAGAAGAAGAAACTCGTGAGATAGATGATGAGGAATACGAAGAAGAGGAGGAAGAAACATATATTGAGCACTCGCCTATAGATGTAGGGTATGATACATTACCTGAAAATAGCATTTTTATATATAGGGCTCATCGTTTCGAAGATGTTAGAGACATTAAACCAATCATGAAAAGAGACATACCTGTTGTGGTTGATTTGAGCGCTATAGATGATAAAGACGAAAGAAGAAGGTTTTTGGATTTCGCCTGGGGTATGTCAAAAGCAGGCGGTGGAAAAATGAAGGTGCTTGATAGAATAGAACTTATGTTTGCTGTTATTTCTCCTTCAGAGAAGTGGTATATTGCAGAAGAAGAATCCAATGCATTTCCAGAGGATGAGGAGTTAGAAGAGGGAGAGGAGTTGTAGCATGCAGGTTGTAGCAAGAAATAAAAAAGCCAGGCACAATTATGAAATACTAGAAGAGTATGAGGCTGGTATTGTGTTAAAGGGTAGTGAAGTTAAATCAGTCCGTAGTGGTAAAGTTTCTATTGTTGAAGCATTTGCTCGCGTTGAGGGTGGGGAACTATGGCTGGAAAATATGTATATTGCCCCTTATGATAATAGTAGTGTATTTGGACATGAACCTAGAAGGAAACGCAAATTACTTATGCACAAGAAGGAAATTCGGAGATTGGCAGGAAAGCTGGCTCAACGGGGGCTTACCCTTATTCCTTTAGAAGTTTATATTAATGATAGAGGGCTAGTTAAAATAAAGCTTGGTTTGGCCAGAGGTAAGAAGAAATATGATAAGAGAGAGGCTATAAAAGAGAGGGATCTCAAACGTAAGCTGGCAGCTGAATTAAAAGGTTATAGATAATAATATGGTATAATAACATGCAGTTTGTGGTAAAAGATAAATAGATGGGGGCGACTGGTTTCGACGGGGAGTCGGGCCGGTACGCGGCAGGTCGGGGTGGTCGCCGTCCCGTTAAAAAGGCGACACAAAAATAAATGCCGATTATGATCTTGCACTTGCTGCCTAATAGATAAGGCAGCCGCCTCCCAGTGCTTGCCACCGGTACTGGGAAAGGCGTCACAGAGGTGGCAAGGGTATATGCAGCTGTCCCACTGTGTATACCCTTATCTTTAAGGGACCCCCTCCTACCAGGGTGCCTGTGTCCGAGGTAGGCTTGGGGAAAGGAATCACAGGCTAAACCTGTAGAAGCGTACCGGGGAGGCTCTTCGGACGCGGGTTCGAGTCCCGCCGCCTCCACCAAACTGTCGGATAAACAGCATGGAGAGAATATATATTTTAGATTCAGGTATAGGTGGTTTGGCTTTATTACGAGATTTGTGTTTTTTGGAGGCAAATGCCTCTATTTTTTTTGTTGCTGATGCTAAATATTTCCCATATGGTGATAAGTCTCCTTCTCTGCTTGGAGATATCTTTGATTTTCATATAGCGGCAGCTACGTTGCTGGGTTTTCGTAAAGTGATAGTTGCATGTAATACCATGTCTACTGTTGTTATGGATAGACAGTATAAACTCGAGGTGTGGCACTTATTCCAGGGCTGGGGGAAGCATTTGAAGAGGTATCGAAAACCTCTAATACTTGCCACCAGTCGCACTATAGATAGTGGTATTTATCACCGTTTGACAGTGGGAAGGGGTATATATATAAAGGCTACAACACTTATCCAGGCAATACAAGATGGCAATATTCGGAATATTGAGAGATGTTTGGGTAAGATAAAGGATATAGTAATACAGGAGAATGTTGATGCCATCATACTAGGTTGTACCCATCTGTCTTTTATCAGAGATATGTTCTACGAATATATGCCCCCCAATGTTGAGATTGAAGATCCACTGTGGCATATGGCTAGGCGTATATTTTCAGTGACAGGTGCAGGACAAGTGATTCTAGAGGGAATTGGTAGTACAGATCCTCTCTATAATCCTATGGAAGCTATCAATGAGATACCTGGTAGTAAGGTGGTGAAAGGGTGCAAGCGTTCCAAAACGGGCCTTATACAGGGTATATGGCTTTTCTAATAACTGGAATTATCATATCGTTGTTGTATACATGGTGGAAATTTGGAAGAGAATATCTTTTGCCTCTGTTAGGTATATCTACTTTTTCCATAGCTATGTCCTTATATGTATCACATCTGTTTTACCTTTGGGAGAATTTACCATTGCATGTGGCAAGGTATTACATATTTAAACCAATAGGTTTTGTACCGGAAGTGTTTGTGTTTTCTTACATTATGACCATGACTCTATGGATATTAGCTGTTTCTTGGTTTGATATAAGATTGGCCGAGAATTTGGGTTTATCATGTCTAATACATGTTATTTCCTTTTTGCCGTTTTATAGTGTGATAATACTGTGGCTTATTACTCTATTTCTCTTTTCTCTGCGTTCTTTGTGGTGGAAAATGACTGGTATTATGCTGGTGATAGGAGCCCTTGTGGTGTATAATAAGTCTTGGATGGTTTCAAGCAATATAAAGGTGTCGATTATTGCTTTAGAAATAGTTGCAATAATTGTTGTGATGTTGATAGTATATAGGGGTGAAATTGATGAGTTTTGATATGAACATGTGGTATGCAATATCGGCTATTGCGGTAATGCTTCTTATCCTGACGTTTTTTAATATGTATATGTTTGTGAAGTGGC
>CAZATH010000086.1:0-6503 GCA_964487995.1 uncultured bacterium | reverse complement strand
AAAAAAACCAGTTTTAGCTAGAGATAACTTACAAAACGCAAAAGTGACAAAACACTATTTTTATTTTCGGAATATAATTTAATACTTAGAAAGGGGGAATGGTGTATGAAGAAGGTTCTAAAACACACAGGATGGTTGGCTATAATAACATTCTTTGGTATGACCTTTATAGCATCAAGATACAATCCAGGTTTTTCTATATACACAGGTGCATTTAGCGATCTGGGTAGTATCAAGGCAACACAGCCTTACATATTTAACTACTCACTGATATTTATTATTACACCACTAATACTACTTTTCTCTATATACCTCATAGATAAATCAGAAAATAAAATACAAACGGTGGGGGCATCTTTTATACTTACAGCATCCTTCTTTATTGCCTTTATAGGAATATTTCCAGAAGGTACCAAGTATCACAACTTTGTGGCATTATACTTTTTCATTCAGTATTTCTTAGGAATACTGATATACGGTTTGGGAAGTAAGAATAAACCCTTCAAATATCTATGCATAGGATTATTCATCACATTCTGGATACTACTTATCACCATGCCCTTTCCTTCTATAGCTATTGCTGAGACTACGGCATTATTATTGATACTGGTATTCAATATAGCATCTATCATATATTAAAAATGGGGGAGCTTATCTCCCCCAACTACATAGTATTTATCTCCTTAGTAATTTCCTCTCATGCCAAATCCCATGCCATGTCCTTTACCGTATTCCATACAACTACCCATGCCGTTTCCGTGGCCATTTTTTCCACCTTTTCCATATCTTCCTATATTCATGCTTATAATGTTTTCATATTCTTCCTGGCTAAGCACCTGGGGGCTATAAGCAACACCTTCCCTTTCTAACATGGTGACAAATGCCTTCAAATGGTGATATGAACCATTTTTAAGGTTTTCAAATACCTGCTTTATATCTGCTGGCAAACCTTTATCTACTCTCTCTTGTAAATCTTCGATGTCTATTTCCTCTATCATTGCTCCTACTTTTAGTGCATCCTCTAAGCTCTTCTGTCCCTGTGCCACGAGCTCTTGATACAATGCTGCCAACTTCTCATCGTTAAACTGACCTTCCTCATCTGGTATAGCTGCTTCTATATCGTATCTATCAAGCAACATCAAGACTGCATCCATATGCCTCTGCTCAGACTGAGCTATATTGGAGAATATTACCTCTCCCCATCGCTCATAAAGTGCCCTGTAGACATCTCTTGCAAGCTTCTCTTCCTCAGCCATGTAGACCAAAGCATCTTTTCCTTCCTCGGTTATTTCACCTGGAGCCGGTAGATTGAAGCCCACCATACCCCTTTCTTCCTTCTTGCCATACATCATACCCGTGCCGTCCATTGGTCTCTCTGTCACGTAAACAGAGGCACTTCTAGTGGATCTGCCCTGAACAGTAGCGGCATACACTGCGGGCACTCCCACCATTAATGCTACCACCGCTACTCCTGCTACAATCTTCTTTACCCATCTTCCCTTAATTTTCTCATTTATCTTCATCTTTTATCCCTCCTATTTTTCATTTTTTTGAGGTCATCTTTCATCTTCACCTATATATACGCAGAGAATTTCTATTTGTGACACTTTGGAATGATTTCAATCGTTGTATGTCAGAAAAACCCACACAGAAAAGGAGCTAAAGAATGTAAAATTTATTGGTATTTTATCTATCTTACTAAAAACTAAACTTAGAAGAAGAAATTACAATACACATCCCAAATAGATGATACAATAAATATACAATGAATATATTGAAACATATTGACTTAAAAGAACTAATCAGATTATTCACCTCTTCCTACGATAAGGAAGCAGTAGAAACATGGATAATAAAAGAATTTGAAAAACGTATAGACATACTAGGGGCTACCTTTGCGAGAAACATAGAAAGTTTAGATATATTTTATCACACGGCAAAGATTGGCATATTTAAAGACAAAAAACTTCCATATTTTGCCAAGAAAAATCGACTCATTGGATACGTACTTGATACAGGCAAACCCATTATCGTCAACAACACCAAGGACTTTCCAAAGAGCATATATCCCCACGGTGAGTGGCAACCTTATGAGAGATATATGTTTGTTCCTATAGGAATAAGGGAGGATCTCTTTACGCACCAAAGGTACACCTATGGAGCAGTGGTGCTTTATAGAGAAAACCACGACTTTACAGAAAAAGAAAAAGAGATTGCAACCTTACTGGGTAAAGATACAGGAGAGATATTGGATTCTTATCTTAAGATTAAAACACTTGAAAAGCTCAATCTATTATTGATAGAAGGTAGAAAGCTCAACATGAAAACACTTAAAGGTGAAGATAGCATTGGAAATATTATCAGGGAGTTTCTTAACTTGGCAATAGAGTTGATAGACGCCGCAGAAAAAGGCTCTGCACTAATAGAAACACCACGTGGCATGAAATTTATTGCAGCCATTGGATATGATGAGGAAAAACTCCTTTCAATGCCACCGTTTCCAGCACATATTAGCAAACTTACATGGTATGGCTTAGGGGAAGAGAATTTAATCAAAGGAATACCACGTATTATTACATATCATCAACTAAAGGAAGATCCTCTTCAGGACATACTACCCGAAACGGATAGCATACAGGCTAACCTAATGATACCCATTGCTATAGGGGGACGTAATCTCCTTGAGCTTAACTTAGACAACATATCGGGAGATAAGATATTTGACGATATGGATATAGAAATTGCAAGTCATATAGCATCGTTTATGACAGCATCATATGAACTGTATATGCGGCAGAGGGATAGAGACAAAAATCTATCTCTCATCAAACAAATGCGTAATATGCTTGAAACATTTTCACAATCACCAAGGTTTTACCAGAAAAAAGCAGTTTCAGAAATATTTATAGAAACACTTAAAAGTGGACTCATGGTACTTCATCCTAAGCTTATTGTATTTGAAGGTTTTATGCGGCAGAAAGGGGTTAATCTCTTATACAGAGAAGATGATATCCCACCTAATATAATCGATAGACTAACCCATATAATAAATGAGATAAAGACCTTAAACAGACATTGTATGAGCCAAGGAGAAGGAAGATATGATCTACTTGTTGTAAAGCACGAGATATTGCCATCACAAAAATATACCGCTTACATTGGACTTGTAAGAAAAGATGATGTATGGACAGAATCAGATGTTCATCATGTTATCAACACGTTGAGCATCTCGGCACTGATGGCTAGCAATATACAACATCTTGAAGATATGAAGGCAACACAAGAGGATACCCTTAAAATGCTGGGTAAAGCTCTGGAATACAGAGACCTTGAGACCAAGGGCCACACCGAAAGAACAGGCTATCTTACGCTGAAATTAGCACAGATTTTAAACTTTAAAGATATCAAAGGTATTATGTGGGGGGCATATGTTCACGATGTAGGTAAAATAGCCATTCCCGACTACATACTGTTAAAACCCGGTAAATTATCACCTGAAGAATTTGAGATCATGAAAAAACATGTGATTTATGGCTACAACATGCTAAAGGGTATACGTAGAATACCAAAGACAACGCTCAATGTTGTTAAATATCATCATGAAAAGTGGAATGGGACAGGGTATCCAGAGGGTTTAAAAGGAGAAAATATCCCCCTTGAGGCAAGAATATTTGCCGTGGTAGATGTCTTTGATGCCCTGATATCCAAACGCCCCTATAAGGAAAAATGGCCTATACATAAAGCTTTAAATATTATAAGAGAAAGTAGTGGCAAGCACTTTGACCCTGCCGTTGTAGAGGCATTTTTTAACTTGGTAGAGAGCACCGACGTGATAGACAAGCTTATGGATATCACAAGTAAAGCAGAAGAATAATCACCTCCTACTATAGCACCACCACATATTACCAAAGGGAATGGGCATATTCTTCTTATGGGAAGTGTGGGCTGTGTATAGGGGTATACCATGAAACTTCCCTGTAATCAATGTGGCATGCTCGGGAGCACTTGTTTCATATTAATTTGTTTATCCACTCCTGATCCTGCAAACTAATATCCTGTTGGACATCACAATCCTTACAAGGATAAACCACAAACACAATATTCTGATAAAAAGATTTTATAAACTGTCTAATTTCCTCATTCATTTCATCAAATACTCGCCACGCATCGCCTCCAATATCACCGGGAATATCGGCAACTATAACAAAGTTCCTGTTATTTCGGTAATCTTTCCCCACATCAGGGAAGTCCTCCACATATTCCAAGCGAATTGCCTCTTGAAACGCAGTAGTAATCAACAAACTTCCAAATGCCTTCCTGACAATCTCAATAATTTCTCTTTTTCGTTTATCAACATTTCCCCAGATATCTTTTCGTGCATAGCTGGTACACTCTACAAAGTATAAAAAATCTTCCTTTTTATTCCATATAATATAATCACAATGGGGAAAATTATAACGTTTGGCAAACTTATCGTATATTTCTTCAAAACACAGAATTATTGGCTTACACTCCACTTTTCTTGAAACACCTTCTTATATTCTTCAGAAAGATATGGGGGTATCAAGTTATCATTGGTTGCTTCCCTTATCTCTACTGGAACACCATGTGACATATGTAAAACTGTTACCTTTTCTATACGTTTCTTGAGAAGCAAAAGGTTAAGTATCTCAACTGTTAAATCACTATGGGTAGAGATAAATAATATTTTGTCTTTCTCAAAATGCGATATTAAATATTCTATTAGTATTCTAAGAAGAGATGGATGCAACGAAGCTTCTATATCATCAAATAAGAGCACATCAGGAAAAATACTCAGTATGAGATACAACCATGAAAGAGACTTATAGCCCGATGCAACCCTCTCAATAGCCAGTTTTTCTCCTGTATTGCGTATTTGAACCATAATTCTATTCTTCTGGACATAAGCACTAAGAATAGGAAACTCTGATAAGTTTATTGTCTTGTGTTTGGCAAGAAAAACATCTCCTATTAAATCTCTTAT
Organism: uncultured bacterium; assembly: GCA_964487995.1. Lineage (GTDB taxonomy): Bacteria > Coprothermobacterota > Coprothermobacteria > Coprothermobacterales > JAADFF01 > JAADFF01. Next base: position 1,498 of record CAZATH010000086.1, on the reverse strand, counting down.
CGGATCTGGTATGATATTCCACTCGGCATAATATTTGGTAGCAGCGTAAATACCCATATAGTATTCTCCAACAGAGGTTAATGAAAAATATACAGGTCTCATCTTCATACTAGATGGTTGATAGAAAATCTTTCCATCCTTTATGCTTAAAAAACCAGTCTCTCCCTCTATTGAAAGAGTAACCTTACTTAATGAATTTTTGATATTGTTAATGAGAAATGTACGTTTAAATTTAGTGGATATAGAAACATCATCTCCACTATGGGACATAAAAAAATACAGATACAGTAGAAACATTAATGTGGTTTTACCAGTTCCATTAGGACCAATAATGAGAATAGGATACTTGGTATCAATTTCAGCATGTAAGCTTTTAATCACCTGAAAATTTTCAATATCAACAGATATTTTCACAAACATCAACCTCCTCCTTTATGATAACACTTTATCCCCTCCTACTATAGCACCACCACATATTACCAAAGGGAATGGGCATATTCTTCTTATGGGAAGTGTGGGCTGTGTATAGGGGTATACCATGAAACTTCCCTGTAATCAATGTGGCATGCTCCGGTGTGCCAGAGTGGTTGACATCAAACAAGAGGATATCTCCCACATTGGCTTTCTGACAATCTACTCGATGCCAACCATGGTGTATAAAATATTCCCATAGCTTAGGAACATATATCCACGCCGGTGTATAGGGATGCCATAAATCATCGGTCTTCATACCACCGCAGTATAGGGATTGCGACACACTATTGGCACAGTCGTCACCTGGAAAATACTTAAAATATGTGGAATACCACTTCGGCACTTTAAAAGAACCTATGGGGTATGTATGGCTGAGCATCCACCGAGCAGCCACACTGGGTGTATAAGAGCTCGGTGGATTACATGGCATATTATTCATATCTGTTGAGGTCAACATTACCGAAGGCACCATCATAAGCATGGGAATCCATTTTTTATTCCACGACACCAGGTCTTTATAAGGTTCCATACTCTGCGGCAGATTCTTGACACTATACAAATACTCCCTGAGATCGGCCCACCACTGTATATCACCTGGCATATAGCCACCAGGCACCTTTTTCAAAGTAATAATATCTACATTGCCAAACTGTGAAGCTATACCCCAGCGTATTGTGATAGCCTCATCTACCCATACCTTTACATATGTTGCCGTTTCATCAAGAACAGTATAACCATTAAGTGTAGATGTGATGGTAAAGTCTTTGGCAAAGGTAGATATGGCAAGAGCCATGACACCTTCTTGGGTAGGGGGATATTCCCCCTTATATGCAAGCATCATCACACGGGCATTCCGCCGTGCCAATGCTCCCTTAATGGCATCGGGCACTGTGGCATATGGGGTTTCGGCAGATATAAACATATTAAGCAGTATTAGAAAAATAGAAACCAAAAGACGCATCACATACCCCATACTATTACCTTCCCATCATCATTTTCATCTTTTCAGACAGTGCCTCAGACT
>CAZATH010000085.1:2013-6504 GCA_964487995.1 uncultured bacterium | reverse complement strand
TTTAGCAATAGCCTCTTTGATAACTTCCTCTACAGTCTTATCCTCATCCTTAACAAATGGCTGTTCCATAAGCACAGTATCTTTGTAGAAATTCTTAAGCTTACCCTCGACAATTCTCTCTACCACATGTTCAGGTTTACCTTCAGATAAAGCTTGCTTACGATATATTTCTTTCTCCTGTTCAATAACCTCTTGTGGCACATCCTCTCTGGTAACCCAGCGTGGGGCAAAAGCCGCTATGTGAAGTGCTATATCATTTACGAGGTTCTTGAAATCATCTGTACGGGCAACAAAATCTGTTTCACAATTAACCTCAACCATAACACCAATACGACCACCACCGTGGATATAGGCATGAATAATTCCCTCATTTGCAGCCCTACCTGCCTTCTTGGCGGCTTTGGCAAGACCACGCTCCCGAAGAATTTTAATTGCCTTATCAAAATCACCATTTGCTTCCTGTAGTGCCTTCTTACAATCCATCATACCGGCACCTGTCATTTCACGAAGTTGTTTAACCATCTGTGCTGTTATCTTCATTACTCATCGCCCCCCTGCTCATTCTCTGCGTATAAATCACCAAACTTTTCTACAGCATCTTCAAGCTTTTTGACATTTTGAGAAATTTCCTCTTCTGATTCCTCTAACTGCTCAAGTGCCTGTTCCATTTCCTCAGCAGCTCCTGCACGTCCTTCATTTCCCTCAATAATGGCATCCGCTATTTTGCTGGTAATTAACTTAACAGCTCTAATAGCATCATCATTTGAGGGAATAGGCACAGTAACCTCATCGGGATCACAATTGGTATCAACCATCGCAATAATAGGAATACCAAGCTTATTAGCCTCTGCAACGGCAATGGACTCTTTTCTCGTGTCAACTACAAATATTGCATCTGGCAAACGCTCCATATCAATTACGCCACCATAGTACTTCTCCAGCTTGTTCATTCTTCTGATCAATCGATTGCGTTCCTTAAGAGGAATGTTATCAAGAAGTCCCTCTTCCTGCATTTTCTTCAACTCTCTCAACTTTCTAATACTATTCTTGACCGTTTGGAAATTGGTGAGAAAACCACCAACCCATCTCTGGCTGACATAAGGCATACCGGCCCTCTTTGCCTCATCAGCAATAACCCTCTGAGCTTGTCTCTTTGTTCCCACAAAGAGAATTGTTCCACCTCGTGAAGCAATGTCCTTAGCAAATTCATAAGCCTTCTCTAGCTGCTGAACGGTCTTTTGAAGATCGATAATGTAAATTCCGTTGCGCTCAGTGTAAATAAATTTCTTCATCTTAGGATTCCATCTGCGGGTTTGATGTCCAAAATGGACACCTGCCTCAAGTAGCTGTTTTAACGTTACAATAGGCATTTTACGCACCTCCTGTTGGGTTTTTTCCTCCACCCTTTCAGTGCATCCTATAGGGACACCCAACATAGAAAGGGTGTGAGTTTTTACCTGTAAAGTATATCACAAATATCATACTATGCCAAACACTTTAACAATAACCCTTTTTCTTCTCATACCATCAAATTCCGCATAAAAAATTTGCTGCCATGGACCAAGGTCTAAATCTCCATCGGTAACAGGAACAATTACCTCATGATGAATAAGCAAGCTTTTCAAATGTGCATCTCCATTATCCTCGCCTGTAAGATGATGCCTATAATCTGGCCTATATGGGGCTAACCTTTCCAACCACTCCCATATATCCTGCCACAGACCTTCTTCATCGTCATTAACAAATACACCGGCAGTAATATGCATTGCCGATACCAATACATATCCATCGGTAATACCACTTTTTTTAACAATATCTCTCACTGTCTCAGTAATATTAATAAGCTCTCTTCTCTTTTTGGTATTAAACCATAGATATTCGGTAAATGCCTTTACTTTACTACCTTCATAGATCTTCACAATCATCACCTCCCTTGTTATTATAAAGATATGAAAACACATATACCATTTGTAGCAGCAATAGGAGATATTAGCAGAGTAAAAATATTTACCAACAGGTTGTTTGCTGATACAATATTTGACTTAGCATCAATTACTAAACCTCTTATCACTTTAAAATACACACTCCAAGTATACCAAGCAGGAGATAAGATATTTAATATTCCTGTTTTTAGGCTGATTACTCACACATCAGGGATACCCAGACAACTACCTTGGATGAGGTGGAACACAAAAGAATATTTTCTAAATGTCTCACAATATGCCGATGCTGTACAAGGCTTTACCTACTCTTGTCATAATTACAATCTTCTTTCCTATTATGTATATCTTAAAACGGGAAAATACCCACTAGAGCAGATAAATTGGCATGGAGGTGGTTACATCGGTTTTAATCCCAAAAAGTTTAAAGACAAGATTTTACCAGTAATAGATGGGCAAACGTTTATTGGTATTCCCCACGATGGAAAGGCAAGAATGTTAAAAGAAAAAGCTGGCAATGCCGGTTTATTTGGAAATATTAGAGGAATCATAGAAATTGCTAGACTAATATTGAAAAATCAATGGTACAACGTACCGCTCCAACATTTCTATAAACCTATCATTAGAGGCAATCAACGATATTCCTTGGGTTGGTTTTTATATGGAACAATGTGCAAAACATGCGGAAAGCATTTTCCCTTTAGTAGCTTTGGCCATAGTGGGTTTCCAGGAAGTTTTATCTGGTTTCACCCAGACAACATGACATTCCAAATTTTCTTAAGCCATGCCATAAATCAGATTCGCAGAAAAAACGAAAGATTCAATTTTCTAAAACTGGCCTCCACGTGGCTTTATCAAGAAACTTTAAAAGATTAACGGTTGTAAATAATAAATATCAACACAACCAGAAGCATAAACCACAAACTATAAGCTATAGCAGATAACAATCGAGCCTTCTTCTTATTCCACCATGTCAGTGGCGTAATTCCATATACATTAAACAACATAACGGAAGCCAAATTCACCCCTATTACATTTGCAAGAAAAAGCATTAAAGCCCCCATTGCCGAAGACACGTAACCTGACCCTAAAAGCATGGAAAACACCATAAATGGGGGAAGCAGTGCTACAGCCACCATTACACCAACCAATGATGCCATCTCACCGGTAATGGCTGACAATGTACCTGCTGCTCCTGAAGCTATGGCAACAATAATTGCCAAAACATCTACGGAAGTTCTACTATAAATCTGCGGAATAGTAGGAACAACCGGTAAAAACCACCCCATACCAACACCTATAACAAACGCAACAATGAGCATCACAAACAAGGTTTTTATACTCTCATAGATCAGTTTAGTATCGGCAAGTGTTACCCCCAAGCCTAGTGCCATATTAGGTCCGAGAAACGGTGCCATAACCATTGCACCAATAATCACAGCAGGATCGCTCTTAAACAAGCCTATGCCTGCAACTATAGCAGATAAAATAACCATCAGAATAGAAGAAAAAGATAACGTTGCTTTGGAAAACATACTAACATATAACTCTTGCCTACTAATCCTGGGTATCGGACCTAGATTTTTTCTTCTTTCCTTTTTACTATGAATAGGTTCTGCAGTCTTTGGGCTAAAAACCACAAGCTCAAAACCTTCATATACTCCATATAGAGAGGTAATAGTATCTATAATTTGCTCATCCCATTTTATTGTTGTTAAAATTCGTAGAAGTACAAAATTATCTTCATTATCTATATCATGGATCCGTAACCATATATAAGATTCCTCTGATAAATCCTGTTTAATCTTATTTTCAAGCCCCTTGGGAATATATGCTTCTATCAAACGAAGCTCCATTTATCCTTCTCTTTTGACATCTTTCCGCATACCAAGTTTCATCATTTCACAATTACCAGTAAACAAACATTTTAGCTCATTTGCGTACAATTGAAAATTAAAAACAAAATGAACAATAACCAAAACTCCCATGATATAACCAAATACTATGTGAAGTTTGAGTCCTAGCGGGGCATTGGAAGGTACTCCAAACTTAATATGTAACATAACCCCGGTAACAAAGACAATAAGAAAGGAAATAATCAACAATGTCGTGATAGTAGCCTTTATTTTCATAGCTAATCTAATTTTTTCAGAATTCGTAATACCCACATCTCCTCTCATAATAGCATTAAAATAAAAATACAAACCGCTTTATTATATCAAAAATTATATTACCCAAAAACAAAATTGGCTCCGGGGGAGGGACTCGAACCCTCAACCAACGGATTAACAGTCCGCTGCTCTGCCGATTGAGCTACCCCGGAACCTCATGGTAGCCCCAGGGGGAATCGAACCCCCGCCTCCGGGTTGAGAGCCCGGCATACTAGCCACTATACGATGGGGCCACCTCTTGTTTTCTATCTGGCTGGGGAAGGTGGATTCGAACCACCACTACGGGATCCAGAGTCCCGCGTCCTGCCGATTAGACGATTCCCCAACCGACAGCAATATATTTATATCATATAATTTGCGCACTGTCAAGTAGATGTCCA
>CAZATH010000085.1:0-1913 GCA_964487995.1 uncultured bacterium | reverse complement strand
TTTCACCAAACAAGATATACCCCTTGACAATAGCATCACACATAGGTATAATAACTTTGCGAGTGTGTGGGCCCGTAGCTCAAGTGGCAGAGCCACCGGCTCATAACCGGAAGGTTGGGGGTTCGAGTCCTCCCGGGCCCACCATGGGTCGCGAAGACGATGATAAGGTGGCCCCATCGTATAGTGGTTAGTATACCGGCCTTTCAAGCCGGTGGCGCGGGTTCGATTCCCGCTGGGGCTACCACAACATATCAAGGAGGGGATATCCCCTCCTTCTTTTTATTCTACATAAACCGTTCTACACTCACGTTCGGCAAACTCTATACTTATTTCTCTAACAGAATAGTCTTTTTTGATAAGACTTATTTCCTCCATAAGTCTCTCAGGCCATTCTACAAAAACTATAAAACCATCGTCTAATCGGTCTACTATCTCATAAACAATATCTGTATCTCTCCCTTTTATTCTGTACAGATCAAGATGTGACACTTTCACACTGTCATAGGTAATTTCATAAGTGAACGTAGGACTTTTTACCCTACCCTTATAACCAATGTAATGCAGGAATTCCCTCACAAAAGTAGTCTTTCCCACCCCCATTGGACCACGAAGTAAAATAAGCAAGGGCCTTTGATTAGTTATATAAGGAAAGATATACCTCCACGCTTCCAAAGAACATACATTAAACATAGTCACCTACTATCTCCCCCTTGGCCACTGTATAATACCCACATCTGGATTACCTACAATGATGTATATATCTTCTGATACTTTGATAGCACTACCTTCCAAAAAGTGAGCAGCCCCTCTAGCAGCTGTTAAAACACGATCCCTTTCAGGATAATCTACTTCCGCAAAATCAAGAACTACTGTCAATTTCTCTTTAAGGGCCTTCACAACGTTGGACATTACCTTGGTTACATTCAGGGGATCATCTTCAGAATATATTTCATCTGCAACCCTATAGACTATAATATCTATGTTCTCATCGGCTATGAGAATGTCAATATCACTTCTATTATCAAACTGTTTAGCAGTCATAACCCCACCTCCCTAAAAAACATGATATATGGTATATATAGTAAAGTATAAACATGATTAGCCAAAAAGGAGGGATTGAAATGGCAATAAAACGCATAGGTATACTAACTGGCGGTGGTGATTGTCCTGGTTTAAATCCGGCTATTAGAGGAGTTGTATTCGGAGCTAAGAAAAAAGGGTGGGAAGTAATCGGTATAGAGGAAGGTTGGAAAGGTATATTGACCCCTCCCATTTGGAGGACGCTTGAACTAGAAGATGTAGACGAAATACTAAGAACAGGTGGCACGATCTTAACTTCTTCTCGTACGAACCCATACAAAGAACCACATAGCCCAGAGGAAGTTATAACTTCGTTTAGAACATTGGGCTTAGATGCACTCGTTGCCATTGGTGGAGAAGATACACTTGGAGTAGCAGGAAAGCTATACCGCGATTATAAGCTTCCCATTGTAGGTATTCCTAAAACTATAGATTTCGATGTGCCAGAAACAGAATACACACTTGGCTTTACCACTGCCCTCGAGATCACTATTGATGCTGCAGAACGGCTAAAGGATACAGCCAAATCCCACAAGAGAGCTATTGTGTTAGAGACAATGGGAAGACACGCTGGATGGTTGGCACTATTTACCGCAGTAGGTGCTGGTGCCGATGCCGTTTTGATTCCTGAGGAACCGGTAAATATATCTAAATTGCTATTCAATCTTAAGAAAAAATACGAGAGAAAAAAGTACCTGCTAGTAGTTGTTTCTGAAGGTGTTGTGCTTGCCGATGAAGATATAGACAAGACACCCGTTGACGAATTTGGACACGTACAACTTGGTGGTATTTCTGAAAGAATTGCCAATATTATAGAAAACGAGCTAAAAATA
>CAZATH010000084.1:0-6645 GCA_964487995.1 uncultured bacterium | reverse complement strand
AGATCTCAGACAAATGCCTGAAAACGGTGGCAGGGATAGAAAACGGGTGGATATAGCCATTGTGGTAGATGCCATGGAGGTATTGTTTACCCTAAGGGGTATCTCTATGTTTGTCTTAATTGCCGGTGATGCCGATTATGTGCCACTGGTAAAGGCACTTCGTAGACATGGAAAGAAAACCCTTGTCATTGCCAGTAAACATAATGTATCTTCGCTTCTGGTGTCCCTTAGCGATATGTTTATACCCTATGAGGATATTGTCAAAGAGGAGAAACTTACAGAAAAAGAGGGGGTAGAAGACCTTGCTAAAGAGGTATACATCAACCTTATAGATAAAAACAAATCTCTTACAGCGAGCGCCATTCAAGATACTATGGCTGCTATGGGGATAAGACCAGAACCTTATGGTTATACATCACTTCTGGAGCTTGTCGATGCGGTATATAGAATACTTACCAAGACCAAAGAGGAGCAGGCTATTTCCAATTATGCTCGCTATGTGCAAAGAGTTATTGCCACACAAGGGCCTATGCGTGAAGATCAGCTTCTTCAGTATCTAAAGGAGAAGGTTGCCACTAAGAAACTTAAACATGAGAGCTTTATCAAAGAGGCTTTAGATAAAGGATATGTATACAGACTTGGTGAGTATATCACTGTTAGTACCATTGATAGATGGACTATACGTATGAAGGGAAAGCTTCCCTATCCTGAATATCGTCGCGCTATTCTAAAAGAAGTATATGAATATTTGACCACATCGGTGTATTCCCTTCAGCAGATTGCCACATTACTTAAAGACAAGTATTCTGCTCAAATCGTCAACTCTGTCTTGATGTCTGTAAAGTTTTCAGGACTGCTTGTTGGTGAAAATGGAGAACAGTTTGTTTCCTTTGCCACTCCTGTAAAGCTTAGGGGGAGCTTTTCTGAGCTTATTAAGGCTTCAGATAAGTTTTACATTAAGAGACTACTGGGAGTAGATGCATTGTCTCCATCTCAGGTTGATGTCCTTGCAAAGTTTTTACTCGGTGAGGAGACACAAGAGGAGTATATACAAATGCTTCTTGAAGAACTGGAAAATGAGGGAGAAGTTATAAAGACTTCTAGTGCATATATGTTAAAGGCACAATGAAGTATTTACATCCTTTGAAAAGATTGAACATCTATTTGGGGGTGATATGATGACGTATATATTACTCATGGACAATAAAGAGGCAGAAGACGAAATTGAAGAACTGATGAAGGTAGATATCTCTGGCTATCTGGCTTCTTCCAAGTATCACTATCTGATTGATGTTATAGAGGATTACGAAAATAACTATCTCTTATAGGGGAGTGGTGCGATGAGAAGGTATCCCAAATTGTTTAAGCCCTATGAGATACTTGGAGAGAAGACCATGAAAACCCTGAGGTATCGATACGATAATACCTCCTGGTTGAGAGGGGTTAGTAGCCCAGCCATGATTATCTCTGGGGAAACGATGCTATTTGTCTTAAATCAAGAGAACATGATTACACTATTGGATTATGTCGGTATAGATATGTTTAGGTTTGCCAGTACATATGCCCAATTTGGAACGTATACCATCTACATGAGGGATCAATATCCACAGCCGAGAAAGTGGTATAAGATATCGCTTTCTTATAACCTTCCTATTGTTGTTGGCTGGTATGTGATTTTTCCCATTACCGATGAAACTATTTATCCCAAACGCAAATACTATCCGTGGTGGCGTGTAAAAGGTGAGTGTGAAAACTTTGACGAGGTGCTTCGTCTTTACCTTGATTATGGAAGAGAAGACCTCTGGTAGAAAGATTGAACAAATATATGGAGGTGATAGTATGGTAAACATGCCTATTTCTCTAGACAAAAATCTTGAGGGCACTAAAGTGCCTGTGTATGCTGCAGCCAAGGAACATCTTGACTGGTTGTTTGGCAGCAGTTGTCCTGTTGGAATCTATACAGATAAAGGATTGTTTCTTGCTGTGCCGTGGGAGATGAGGGATCAGCTTACCGGTGGCTTACTTCCTCCTAAGTTTGATGGTCTACGGAAGAGGGCACTCAGGCTTTTTAGGGAGATTGACAAGATATGCGATAGTAAGAAGGTTATAGACAAGCAAGGCATCAAATATCTTGCGGCGTGGTTTGATTATGCGTGGGACAGAAAAGTGGTTATATTCCTTTATTATCCTTCTAGTGAACACAAAAAGCCCTATATACTGATTCCCATTCTCTCTGATGACGACTTGGCAGGTGAATAGTATGCCACTATATAGGCATCAACAGGAAGCTTTAAGTGAGTGGGTAAGGCGGGGAATGACGGGTATTATCTCCATGGCAACAGGCACTGGAAAGACCTACGTAGGGTTATATGCCTCAAAGTGGTTTATAGAACATGCAGGTGATTCACCCCTTGTCGTAGTTCTTGTTCCCTACTCCCACCTTGCCCACCACTGGGCTGTCCGTTTTTGTAGGGAGCTGGCACTTTCCCATGTTTTGCCCGCTGTTGGGGGTATGTCTTGGAATGAAGTAGTTCATCATATCAAGAAACTTATCATAGGAAAGATTGATTCTTTAGTTATCATTATGACTTATCGTGGATTTACCAACCGTGCCGGTGAGCTATCTACATATTTGCCATATGTAAATGCCCTTCTTATAGCCGATGAGGCACATTGGTTTGGTATTCCTTCTATGAGGAAAAGTCCCGCTGTAGATGTGTTTAAGGCATATTTGGGGCTTTCCGCCACTCCCGAGAGAACGTGGGATGATGCCGGCAATGCCTTTATATCGCTACACCTTGGAGATATTGTCTATGAGATGTCTTTGAAAGATGCCTTAACTCAGATTAATGAACATACCGGAAAGACCTATCTTACACCTTATCACTATGAACTGAGATTGGCTTTTATGTCATCTGACGAGTGGGAAAAGTATCTGTCATTTACAAGGAAAATTGCACAGCAGTTAAACAGGTATTATGAGCTTGACGAAGAGGAAGAGAACCTGACGATTGCCGCGGCAATGCGGGCTTTACACATGATATCGATTAAGGATAAACTTCGTGAGCTAAAGGCTATTGCCGGAGAAATTGCATTTGGAAGGAGCATTATTTTCACTTCATATATGCTATATGCCGATGTAATGAGACTTCTTCAACAGGAGAAGATACCATTTCATAGGATAGATCAACACGATAGTGTCAGTAGAAGGTTGGAGAAAATAGATGATTTTTCACGGGGTAAAGTGCGTGCCCTTGTGGCAATGAATGTCCTTGATGAGGGTTTAGATGTATCTGGTGCCGATACAGCCGTATTTGTATCTATGCCTGCTTCACCACGCCGTTTTATCCAGAGACTGGGTAGGGTTATAAGGAGAGATGAGGGTAAAGATATGGCAGTTGTCTACGATATTGTTTCACTACCACCTACATATGTTTCGGCAGGTGATGCTGAGCGTCTACTTAAGCCCCAAATATCACGTATATATACCCTTTCCTCCCATTCTGTAGGTGGTTATATGCAGTATTTAGATTTTATGAAAAAGATTGAACAGATATATGGGGGTGATATGGCATGGATATGATACCCGCTAGGGTTGGAGCCGTCCTTGCCGATATGATGACTGAGGACGGGAGTTTGTCTCAGCTTCTCCTTGTGATTATGAACAAGTGGCTGGATAAAGAGAAAGAAGGCTTTTCAGACAAACATCTTAAGAGACTTATAGAGAAAGAGGTTATGGAGTGGGCTGAAGGGCATCGGGCCCTTTTATTAGGAGGTGAAGATGTTGAATAAGATTCCTACTTATCGTATTGAGACCCTAAACCTCAGGGGGTTTAGGCAATATGTAGATGCCCATTTTGACTTTGGTATTGTCAAGGACGGTGAACCTGACTTTCACATCATCGTTGGTAAAATGGGAGCGGGTAAAACCACTATTATGCGTGCAGTATCGTATCTGTTATACGGAGTAGAATACGATGATACCACATCCCTTGAAAGGTTGCCTATTGGCAATCTTTACATGCTTAACAACGAGAAACGTATACAGGCTTCTGTTTCTATGCGTGTTAGTTCGGACACAGAGGAGTGGGATGTTTGGAGAAAGAGATGGCTTCTCAAAGATAGTCATGGGATATTTGAGGGAGAAGAGACCAAAAGCGTTGTTAATAAGATAACAGGAGAAGAGGAAGATTTTTCCCGTTGGGTTTCCTCTTTTATACCCCCTAAGCTTTCACGATTTTTCTTCTTTGACGGTGAGGCTTTGGAAACCTACTTTGAAGCCGACAGGAGAAAAGATGTGGAAGATACCATTAAGACGTTTCTCAAATATGCCAAACTTGAGAAGTTAAGGACAATGCTTGATGAACTTGTCAGAGAATACCGTTCAACCATTAGTCTAAAAGATGGTCAACTGAGACAGATGAACGAACAACTTAACGATTATGAGAGGGAAAAAGATAGAAATCTTGAACTACTTGCTAAGATGAAGAAAGATCTTTCCAACTACAAGAAAGAACTTCAAGAGGTAAGTAATATACTCAGAACCACTTCCAATATTGCTGAGAAGATGAAGAGAAAAGAAACTCTTGAGGAAGTAATCAAGCTCAGAAGTAAAGAACTCAAGGAGAAGCAAAGAGAGTATGCCGATTTGGTGGTTTCCGCTTTGACCTCTGCCTTGGCACTACCCTATATGGAGCAGTTTGATGCCATGATAAGGGAGAAGAACACAGAAGTTGAATTTATACCAGGGCTGGATGCTGTTATCAAGCAATCTATTATTAGCCAGCGTTGTATGGTATGTGGAGAAGAACTTGATGATAACAAGGTTGAGATGCTAAAGGATAAACTTCAGAAGATAGAGCGTTATGGTGATCAGGAGAGAATCAAGGGTTATTTTGCCGTTGGATTTTCCCGTGTCATTGACCTTTTAGAGAATGCCCCTGATAAAATAAGGTTATTGGCTAGGCATATTGAAGATTTAGATTCTTCTATAAGACAAGATACAAAGGAAAGAAGAAGTTTACTTAACGAGATAAAGAAGTATCAAACTTCCAAAGTTAACAAAGCGGCCAAGAGAGAAGAAGAATTAAGAGAGCGTATACCCCAACTGGAAAAGGACATAGAAAATGTTCAGAAGAAGATAAAAGATATTCAGAAGAAGATAGACAGGATAAAGCGTAATGTGGCAAAAGTTGAAAGAAAGATTGAAGGTATTGACGATAAGATACTCTACAAAACGGTTTTAGAGAAACTTCGTGATAAACTTGGCATTTTGCAAAATCGTGTGCTGGAGGATACCGTAAGAGAACTTTCTGAATATGCTACAGAAATTGTTAAGCGTTTAATGTGGAAAGATACCTTCAGTAAAGTTGAGATAGGTAAAGACTTTAGTATAAAGATATATGACAATGAAGGTAATAATGTTATAGGTTCACTATCTGGTGGCGAACGTGAAGTATTGTCTCTTGCCTATACCATGGCAATTCATGAGGTTATGGGAATACATTCACCAATGATCATTGATAGACCTACCTCTAATATTTCGGGAGAATCTTTGGAATATACCCTGAATGTTCTTACAGAAATAGCCAAAGAAAGACAGATTATTGTGATGTTTACCACGGCAGAGTGGGATGGTGGTATCAAAGATATTGTATGGGACAAGGCAAAGAGTATATACTACCTTAATCATGATCCTTCTACCAAGACTACCACTCTAAACCAGCTCAAGGATGCTTGATGCATCCTTGAGCTTTTAGGAGGTGATATTATGCAGGGTGTTCCTTCCACATCGGTGGATATTCACGAAGATGGAAAAAAGATATTATCTGAGATATCCAAGTTTACCGATATACCTATCAAGAATCTATGGCTTCTTTCGGCTGTTTTAGGTAAAAGAGAAGGTAGAAAATCTCCCATACAACAGAGGGAGAATGTTACCAAGCTGACAAATCTTGATGATATCGCTATTTCCATTATTATTTCCCTTTACGACAAAGGCGATGTGCCACCTTCTTTTTTAGAAGCCGTTAAAGTTGCCGAAGAATATGCCGCTGTCGGTGTTTACATCTTGTATAATAAATTTAATACAGATAAGAAAAACTTTATTGATAACTTGGCTGCCGAGTTTATGATGTTCAGGAAGGGGGGATAATATGGGTTTTATCGAGGCTGTTCGTAGTATAGGTGAGTTGTTTTTGCAGGAGGGGGCAGGTGATGAATATGGCAAGGCTGTTAATACCTATGCTAAATTTATAGACACAGATCCTGAAAAGATTGTTTTGATACGAGTTCATCTTGATGTTATGGATCCAGAAGGTATGCCCCTTATGGTAAAAGGTGTTAAGCGTATTAGCGTGTCGGAGATGACCGCTATCGGTGAAGAGAATGAGATTAAGAGAAAACTACCATATATCAAACCCAATGCCAATGCAACGTTTCAGCTTATGCCGATGCTAAAGGTTAGTGTTAAGAAGAAAGCTCTGGACCAAGAAAAAGAAAATCCCATTCCCTATGATGAGATTGTTTTGGATGGAAAGGTGGCAAAGAACTACGGTGAAGTTAAAATAAAGCAAACTTTACTTCCCAATCTTCTCAGCAAATTCATACAAGCTCTTGAAAACGATGGAGTGGTTGCCCCAGGTG
>CAZATH010000083.1:0-6646 GCA_964487995.1 uncultured bacterium | reverse complement strand
AATAAGGGGGAATGACTATGAAGTGTACCTTTAAATTACGTTTAATGGGGTATGTGTGGGACTGTCAACAACTATCTTGGGCCTTTTATGATTGGGCCAATTCGGGCTATTCCACAGTAATTACTACAACGGTTTTTCCCATATATTTTCAAAACCAAATGGAGTCATTTATAAAATCTCATCTCGAGGGGTCTGTGTCTAAAATCAAAGAATGGCTGAGTGGCTTTTGGACTTCAGAAGGTATAGCAAAACAAATTGGTGATAAAAAATTGATACAGCAGATAGGTTCTATAAAGAGTGATATGGTTGCCCAGGGTATATCTCCAAATGATCCGGGAAAGTTTTTGGAATATGTTAAATCTCATGATCCTACGCTTTACCAGTCGCTTGTTGACAAATGGAAAGATAGTATTGCTTCTGCACAGGCATTTGCGACGTTGAGTTTAATTAATTCGATAGGAACGGCTATTATGGTTGTACTGGCTCCTATTATCGGTGCTTTGGCCGATACATTGAGTGGAAAAAAGAAATTTTTGACATTTTTTATATTATCAGGTGTATTGTCTAGTGCAGGCTTGTTTTTCTTTACCAAACCAGATTTATGGATGTTGGGTGCAACACTATACGTAATTTCGGCTATATCGTTTGCATCGGCTAATGTATTTTACGATTCTCTACTTTTGGATGTTTCTCACGGAGAGCCAACGATTATGGATATTCTTTCATCTTTAGGTTATGCTGTTGGTTATATAGGTGGAGGTATATTGCTAATATTGTCGTTTATTGTGATAATGATAATGCCTGATAAGGCTCTAGCCTCACGTATTTCGTTTGTAATGGTAGGTATGTGGTGGTTGGTATTTTCATTACCCATCATTCTGTTTGTAAAAGAAAATAGACATGAGTATGGGTATAACCTTTCTATTTCCGAAATTACCACAAAGTCGTTTAAAGATCTTTGGGGCTCTTTGGTAGCTCTCGCAAAGAGTCGTGACGCTTTACTTTTTATTTTGGCGTATATTTTGTATATTGATGGAGTTTCTACCATTATCAAACTCTCTGCTGGTTATGGAAAATCTTTAGGTTTGGGAACCACAGCATTGATTGGTGCTATTGTCATGGTTCAATTTGTTGCCTTTCCATTTGCTCTACTTTATGCCTACATGGCAGATAAGATAGGAGCTAAAAAATCAATATTGGTTGCCATTGCCGTTTATACATTCATTAGTATATGGGGATATTTTCTAGATACTACGTGGGAATTTTGGGTAATGGCATTCTTGGTAGGAACCTCTCAAGGTGGAATACAGGCCTTAAGCCGATCATTTTTTGGCAGATTTGTACCCGATGAACGTTCTGCTCAGTTTTATGGTCTAATGAGCTTTACAGGAAAGTTTGCTGCTATATGGGGACCTCTTCTGGTTGGCCTTGTTACAGGAGTGACCAATAACCAGAGATTGGGAATATTGTCCCTTTCCTTAATGTTTGTTGCAGGAGCATTGATTATGTTAATGGTTCCTGATGAACCTCAGAAGATATCACTTTGATCTGATTTCAAGGGGAGAGCCTTTTAGATATGCTCTCCCCACTTCTATGCTTTTTTCCACTGCCCTTTCTACCATATATATAACATCTTCGTAGTGAATTTTATTTTTCTGCTTCCATGGTTTTCGGCGTATATTTAACGGGTCTGGAAAGGGGCGATTTCGGAGCCCTTCCTGTAAAGCTGTTATTCCTAATTTGGATAAAATATTAGCTGAAATTTCTACTAAGAAAGGAGCTTTATCGTAAACAAGATGATATGTATACATGTATTTGTAGGCTACGGTATAGTAACCCACAATATATTTAGTTTCTTCTTGTAAGCTTCTAATGCTATCTTTGATGGCTATATCAATCTCATAAGGGACATGTTTAGGCAGTATGTTAGAGAATCGAAAAGAGTAAGGATATATCCCTAAAAACTCCATATATGCTCTATCTATGGCTCTTTCAAATTGTCCATGTTCCTGGTTGGTCTTGGTCCGTGCATTGATGTAGGGATGGATAATGCTATCAGTAATGTAATGAGAAGCAAAGGCAATGGCAAAAGAGGGATATTTAAGACGCAACATTTCTCCTAAGTTTTGTATAAAAGAGGAAGCTTTGTCTTCATTGTGTAATATATTTCCCCACACATACGTGTCCATATCAAAGGGGGTGTACAGAAATACATCGGGTCCTTGACTTGCAACTACGTTAAGACGTATGTTTCTCTGGGAAATTAATCCTAAATTTTTAAGGGTTTTTATTCCTACAAATGTGTGTAAGAATTCAGATGGCATTATATCACCTCCACCTTCATCATTATGCCATATGAATATTGGTAATAGTTTTACTGGTATATGGTAGGTGAAGCCGAAAGAGAGGGGGGTGGTTGATGTGGGCTGGATATATGGTCCTGTTAATGATGTAGAAGATATAGCGCGGATTAATTGCATTATTAGAGACGAGATGCTTATTGCACAAGATGTTTCTCAGCTTACAGAACTTAAAAAACGTTCTGACTATCTCTGCACTCTTACCCATTCTCCATTTTGGAAAAATAAATTTGGGGATAAAATCGAAGAGGTGCGTAAAGAGGCAATTAAGCAAAATAGGGCTTCTGTAAGGCTTGCTAACATGATTGCCAAAGTGAAAGGATGGGACAAAAAATATTCACCATGGGGTAAGGATAAGTATCCTGATTTTGAAAAACATCTCAGTAATGTAGTGAATGAGCTGCTGGAGGAGATTGAACATGCTGTGTATGAGGATAGGGAGCAGATAGAAATAGATATTAGAAGGTTATTTTGTCAAATTCGCTTTTCGATGTTGTATGTAGAGGCAGAGGGTGAGTTAGTTTCATTACAAAAGAAGGCGGAGATATGGGCCTTTACAACGTTTGGAAAGTTTTTTATGCTCTTCTTTGATGAAGACATTCTTGAGAGGATGCGGGAAATAGTTATTGGTGAGTATAACAAAACTGCTCAGCTTGCTAATGTTGTAGCAGAGTATCATGATTGGGATATAGAATTTGAACGTTTTAATGAAACGAATATAGAGCAGGAGGAAGAAATAGAGGAGTATATTAATCGTTTGGAAGAAGAGGAAAAGAGAGCGTCCTCCTACGTTCCAAGTGAGGCTAAATATGGCAACGATGGTAAAGTCTTATGGATTGTCTATGATATTTTAGATGGAAATAAAGGTAGTAGAAAGAGAGCAAAAAGGGTATATTTGCCTGCAGATGCCGAAATCATTGCGATAGAGGGACCATCTTGGTATACAACTAGATTTGGAAGGAAAGTTTGGGGGGTTAAGATTTATTATACAAAAACTATAGGTCCAAGGGTAATTAAACGTGGAGATTTGTCCATAAAGTTGGGACCAACTAAGGTGAAGCGTAGTAAAATCATTGAACTGCCTCAAGGGGTTACAAAATATGAGATTAGGAAACAAAGACCTATAGAGTCGATAAGAGTTTATTAATTTCTTGTAAATTAAAATGTGTTCTTTTTATTTGATACAATACATTTATGAGGCCAAGAGAAAAGGTGCTGAACTTAGGAACTGAATCTTTAACAGATGTAGAGCTGTTGATGTTGCTCATTGGTAGTGGTACTAAAAAGGCTTCTGTGAAATACATTGCAAGTACTCTTCTGTCCGAGTTTGGTTCTCTTCCGAAAATTTTTCAAGCCTCTCCTACCAAATTGATGGAAATAAGTGGAGTAGGGGTAGCGATTGCGACCAAATTATTGGCTATAGGTGAAATCATTAGAAGAATTAGTGTGTTGAATTTGCCAGAGAGGGAGTATTTATTATTTGTCTGTGGCGATGGGAGCAGGGCATATATATGGTCTGGTAAACACGATCAGGTAGAAGTGGATCTGGATCTTTCGTTTTTGGATTGTAAAGATGTGAAGATATATCACTATCATAGAAAAAATAAATTACCCTCCATTTCCGATGAATGGTTATTGTTTAAATTGCGAGATAGAAATATAGATGTTGAGGATTATAAGATAATTACATCTCATTTGAATATTTTTGATGTAATATCAAAAGTAGATTACATAAAGGGGGAATAAGGCAGATGAAGATTGGTTTTGCACAAATGTATCCAAAGCTTCTAGATTTATCTTCAAATCTTGAGAAAATATCAAAATTGATGGTAAAGGAAAAATATGATGTGCTTGTGTTTCCGGAATTGGCGACTTCGGGATATGTATTTGATAGTGTGGAAGAGGTTTGGAATGTTTCTTTGACTGTAGATGAGCTTGTTGACTTTGTTATATCACGACCCCGTAGTGGTTTAGTTGTTATCGGTTTTGCAGAAAGATATGGTGATAAACTGTTTAATTCTTCTGTTGCCATCACCCCTGAAGGTGATTACTACCTTTACAGGAAGATACATTTATTTGATAAAGAAAAATTGTGGTTTTCCCCGGGAAATTTAGGTTTTACTGTCTTTGACTGGCGTGGATACAAGTTTGGAATGATGATATGTTTTGATTGGATCTTTCCCGAAGCTATGCGTACTTTAGCGGTTAAAGGAGCCGATTTGATTTTACATAGTGCCAATTTGGTTTTGCCATACTGTCAAAATGCCATGGTTACCAGATGTTTGGAAAATCATGTGTTTGCCATTACAGCAAATAGGATTGGTGAAGAACGTGGTGTAAAGTTTACTGGTATGAGCCAGATAACAGGTGTGAAGGGAGAGATATTACTAAGAGCCAGTGCCGATAAAGAAGAAATGGGATTTGTTGAGGTGGATCTCCATCAGGCGAGGGATAAACGTATTGCTTCATTAAATAACATTATGTTAGATAGAAGACCGGAATGGTATTTAGATTTGACGAGGGGGGTATAGCTATGGCTATTAAATTTGGTACCGATGGATGGCGTGATATTATAGGGTTTAACTATAATGCGGAGAATGTTGCCCGTGTTTCTTTGGCAGTTGCTAAATATTTTTCAAGTCTTAATAAAGGGAAAAAAGTTTTAGTAGGATATGATAACCGTTTTATGTCTGAAGAATTTGCCCAAGTTATAGGAGATGTTTTTAGCGTTGAAGGTTTTGAAGTGCATATTTTTGAGCTTCCGGTGCCAACTCCTTTGCTTGCTTGGACAGTAAAACATCGGGGCTATACGTTGGGTATTATGCTCACAGCAAGTCATAATCCACACTATTATCACGGATACAAGATCATTCCATGGCATGGTAGTCCGGCAGAAAAAGAAATAACAGATGGAATACAATCTTTGATTGAAAATGATAAACCCCTTCGTGTTTCTTTCCCTTCGGAGAGAAAATATCTTATTCCTGTTGATGACGATTATCTTAGAGCAGTTAAGAACTTTGTGGGTGATATCTCAAGTGATATGAGAATTGTTTATTCGGCAATGCATGGAGTAGGAGCGGGTTTTACAGATCGAATTTTAAAATCTTATGGTCTTCATGTATCTACAATAAGAAGTGGTAGAGATCCCTACTTTGGTGGTATTATTCCTGAGCCTAAACCAAAGTATTTATCGGATCTAGCACAGATGGTAAAGAGCTTTGGTGCAATGGGGTTAGCCAATGATGGAGATGCTGATAGGTTTGGTCTTGTTGATGAACATGGTGAAGTTGTTAATAATAACTGGTTTTTGGTGGCTATTGCGTGGTATTTATATGAAATTAAGAAGATGCAAGGTAATATAGGAAGAACAGTGGCAACAACACATATGCTTGATAAAGTGGCTGAGTACTATGGTTATAAATGTGTAGAAACACCTGTTGGTTTTAAATGGTTGGGTAAGGAAATGAGAGAAGGTAATATCTTCTATGGAGGAGAGGAGTCAGGAGGTTTAGGGTTAGCAGACCATGTTCCCGAAAAAGACGGAGTGATTGCCGACGTAATGTTTGTTCATGCCTTGACATCGTTTGGAGGTACTGTCTCAGAGTTTATTTCTTTTCTTCAAGAGAAATTCGGACCTTTTGTCTATCTTAGAAAAGATTATCGCCTGTCAGAAAAGCAGCGTGCATATGTTAAAGAGGTGTTGATGAGTGATGAAATTCCCAGTTGGCTTGGGGATGTAAGTCATGTAATAAAAAAGGATGGTCTCAAGGTTATATGGGATGATGATTCATGGCTTCTTATAAGACTTTCTGGTACAGAGCCAGTTATCAGAGTGTATGCAGAGGCACATGAAAAAGAGCGTGTAGATGAGATCCACCGTATCGTTGCCAAGCATATACTAAGCATATGAGGTGGTGATATATGAATGTGAATATTCTCGATATTTTCGTTATTTTATACTTGATATTGTCCTTAGTGGATGGTTGGAGAAGAGGGGTTTATACTCTTTTTAATATATTGGCTTTAGTCTTAGCTGGACTTTTTTCTAAATTTTGGTATGTTTTCATGTTATCTTTCTTAAATAGTGCTTTTGGTTTCGAGGATGCCATTAGTCGCTATATTGCCGATTTGGTGAAAACGGATCCTAACAATATGAAATTATTTTCTCAATTTTTAGGTATTACTGCCGATGTATCACCAGCTGATGTGGGGCATAAAATAGCAGTTTTGCTTGCCATAGCTCTATCTTTTATATCTGCCTATATTGTGCTGCGGATAATATT
>CAZATH010000082.1:0-6647 GCA_964487995.1 uncultured bacterium | reverse complement strand
TAGAATACTTGTTTCCGATGTACGTATCAAGAGGACTATTAGAGACCAGTGGGATCGTGAAGATAAATGTGTCTTTGTAAAAACCTATGATAGCGGTGAAGCCCTTTCCCTTAAACAGCGTTATATGGAGCCAGATATAGGAGGAGTAAAAAGTGATACAAGAGAAATTGCCCAAGATAAGATGAAAAAGTGTATTGATGTTAGATTGTTTGGTATTGTGTTTTCTCCTAAGGGCATGGATAAAGTAGCTTTCTCCTGGACAGGACCTGTCCAATTTACATGGGGAACATCCCTTCACAGGGTAAAACCTGAACTGATTCAAGGAACAGCGGCTTTTACATCAGGTGATGAAAAGAAGCAGAGATCGTTAAGAACTGAGTGGATCGTGCCATTTGCCATGATATCTTTCTACAGTGTTGCCAATCAGTTTGCCTCTGAGACCACAGGGGCTACAGAAGAAGATCTCCAGGAACTCAGAAAGGGTTGGTGGCTTGGGACAAAGAATCTCATTACCCGCTCAAAGTTTGAACATAGACCCCTGCTGTGGCTTGAAATCGTTTATAGAGAAGAATATAAAGGACTGATTGGTGATCTATCTTCCTTTATCGTGCTTAAAAATCAAAACGGTGAAGTGCTTTCTGAAGATGAAGGACTTGCCCTTAGAGATGCATCTCAGGTGATTGTAGACCTTTCTAAGCTTTCTGAGGTTATAGAAAATGAATATGGTAGGTATATTGAGAAAATTATTCTTGTAAGAGACAAAAATCTCAAGGTGGAGGGTTTGGAGAACATTAAGGGACTGATAGAAGAGACTGAGCCACAGAGCATGGAAGAATAGGGGGGATAGACATGCCTGTAATATTCAGGGTGTCTTCCCGCCTTGGAATGTTTCGCAAGTGGTGGACAACAACCTCTTCTGTATCCTATCCATTTCCTCCACCTACTGCAGTTGCAGGACTGATTGGTGCCATATTAGGCTTTGAAACAAGCGATACCGGGGAAGCCCTTTATTGGGATAAGCTTAAAGGTTCTCAGGTTGCCGTTAGAATAGAAGATTATAAACTGATATCCCTTGGGGTAAACTTTATCAACACTAAAAATTTTGATGGCCATACCCAAATTATGCATCAATTTGTGAAAAATGCCACATATACAATCTTCTATAAAGGACCCCATGAAAAAGAGCTTTACAATATGTTAGACAGTGGCGAGGTCCATTTTACACCATACCTTGGTGTTGCATATGCCATTACAAAGCCGGAGTTTGTAGGCTATGAACCCCATGAAACAGTGGTGCAAACCGATGTCGTAGATACAATAATACCTGTCCTCCATGAAGGTATTGAAGTAGACTTTGTTAAAAACGGTGGTAGGGTATTTTACGAGAAGGTTGCCCTACGTATGAGTAAACAGCGTGTTAGAGAAGATATCATTGGCGTGATGTATGGTAAAGGTAGTTTGTATCTTAAGAAGCCTATCTCTGCCTCTAAAGTTGGCAATATGAATGTTGTTTGGTTTCCAAAGTGGTAAGGGATATATCCCTTGCCACTTTTTTTATTTTTGTGAAGGAGGCTCGATATATGCAAGAAGTGTATAGCCATCCGGGTATCCCTCTTATACAGCACTTAAAAGGTGTTGCAAGTGGGCTAAAGAGGATAGATATGCCATATGGTGAAATTGTCGGGCTTACCCACGATATAGCCAAGGCACATCCCATATTCCAAGAAAAGCTCAGGGGAAGAGGCGGTGGCAGATTTTCCCATGCCCTACCGTCAGCATTACTTACATACGATATGCTGATATCTTCGGGTGTTTCCCCATACGATGCATTGCTCTTTGCCGAAGTTGTTAGGCTACACCATATAGGGTTGAGTGATTACAACAGTATAGAAAACTTCTGGTTAGATGATGATATATTAAATAAGTATCTTGAAGTTTTGTCCGAACCGCAAGTATTAGACTTTATCAAGCAAAATATCTGGAATGATTTTAATATCTCTAAATTAGAAGAAAATTTGAAAAGTATATCTCCCAGATTCTTGATGCGGCTAAAAAGGCATTTGGGAGATTATGAAGGCTTATATTTTAATCTTCGTAGCTATTTATCTATGCTTGTGTATGCCGATAGATATGATGCTTTGATGCATGGTGAAGATTTCGAGCTGCCTGAACTTACCTCTGATACAGCAAGACGGGCTTTGGATAGTATAGATGGCTTTTTGCATGGGGTTTCTCCATCTACAATCAATCATTGGAGGAGCCGTGTTAGATCATCGGTTTTGTCGTCGTTTATTCCCCAAAAAGGTGTTGTATCTCTTAATCTACCAACTGGTGCCGGTAAAACCCTTATTTCTCTAACCATGGCATTGAAGGGTGTTGTAGAAAAAGGTTTTAAAAGAATTATTTACGTCCTTCCATTTATCAGTATAGGGGAGCAGACTTATAGTGTATTTAAGGAAGTATTAGGGGAAGAGTTTGTAAAAAGAGTAATGCTTGATAACTATCTAAGGGGTAGTCGGGTAGATGAGGAGCATTTAGAAAAATACGATGTAGCCCAAGTTGTCATGAGAATGTGGAATGAGCCCGTGGTAATAACCACCGCTGTATACATGTGGCGGGTATTATTTGGAAGCAGTGCTATGGCTACGATGAATTATCATCTTTTGAAAGATAGCGTAATTATCTTTGATGAAGTTCAGAGCATACCCACAGAGTATTGGGGAGACCTGGCGAAGTATACAGAAGTTTTGTCTAAAGACAATATGGTAATCTTGATGAGTGCAACCCAGCCAATATCTGTCAATGTAGCAGATGTCCAGGAATATCAAAATCCAGAACCTATACCTATTCCACGATACACCCTAAATGTAAAGGAAAGTGTATCTGCTGAAGATATTGTCAAGGAGATAAAGTATGCCCATAAAACCAATGATGTTGTCTCCATTTTAGTGGTAAAGAACACCAGGAAACTTGCAAGGGAGTTTTATATAGAACTCAAGACCCTGATGGAGAAAGAAGATTTACCAACCGATTATCTATTTTTCCTGTCTACCTATGTCTTGCCGGTTCATCGCAGAGGAAGAATAGAAAAGATAAAAGAGAGAGAAAATAAAGGACTTCCGCGAATACTGATTTCTACCCAAGTTGTTGAAGCAGGAGTTGACTTGTCATTTGCCAAGCTGTATAGGGACTTTGCTCCGTGGGACAGTATTATTCAAAGTGCTGGAAGATGTGGAAGACACGGAGAAGTAAATGGAAACGTGTATATTAACCTTGATGTAGGAGATACCATATCACGAGTCTATAAAACCATTAAAAAAGAAGTGTCTTATCAAGTGCTTGATGAGTGGCGTGAAAAATTTCCATTGTCTGAGGCACATACTTCAGATATTGTGAATAGATATTTTACATTGCTAAAAAATAGGAAAAATACAACTACTATTATGCATCTCATCCAAGATGGTACCTATGATGTATTCCCCCACGATAACCTAATATCTGGTTATATAGGTGAAACATTGTATCTTGCTGTAGATGAACAGTTTTATGAGCTAATATCTAAGTTGAGAAAAGCATTATCCCATGGTGGTGATAAATTTGATAAGAGAAACATTGTAAAGATATTACATTCCAAACTCTCTCAGTATGCCATTAATGTTCCTAAGTATATATATGATGAAATACCTTCGTCTCATTTAGAAACGGAAGGGGGTAGTGGTAGCATTGTATTTATTCCAAGAGAGTACGTAGATATGTATTATTCTGAAGATGTGGGGTTTATCCCTGGAGGTAGCATAGAAGATTTTTCTATTCTGTAGGAGGTTTCCTTATGATTACCGATGAGATTCTTGAGATTATCACCTCTCACGTGTATGCCTCATTTACCTTTTGCCATCGCGAAGGGTGGTATTCAGCCCGCAGAATACATGGAGAAGAAACTAATGACTGGATGGCACGGGGACGCCTTGTTGAAAAGATGTATAAACGTAAGGGATATAGACAGGTATGGCTTTACAATTCGGTAATAGACCTTGTTGATGATGTAAAGAATAACATCCGCATAGTGGAAGTCAAGGCATCAAAAAAATCCCTGGAAAGGGCAAGACATCAGGCGCAGTATCTTCTTTATCTTCTACATAGGGCAGGTATTGATGGTGCCATTGCCGAGGTGGTGGCACCATCTTCAAAGAAGAAAGAGACTATTATACCTTCAGAAGAAATGTTTACCAATGTAGAAACCAATATACTTTATTTTTATTCCATAGCTATGGGAGAACTTCCCTATGAAACGTATTCCTCAAAGTGTAAAGCATGTGCTTATAAAGTTTTATGTTGGGGTGACAAAGATGAGTAGCACACCGCTATATATCACCTCTTCAGGCATCTTAAAGAGAGAACATAACACCATTGCAATACGTGGTGATGGAAGGCCAGTATATAAACCTGTAGAGAGAGTGCTCTCTGTTTATGTCTATGGAAACTATACTATAAACACATCACTTCTTGGTTTTCTTGATGATCTATATGTGCCAATTCACATCTTTAACAGAGCCGGGTTTTACAGGGGAAGTTTTTATAATCCACCGATACCTTCTTCTGAGGTATTTGTTAAGCAAATAGAGTGGTTTTCCCAAAAGGAGAATCTAACACGATTTATGGCAATAGTAAAAGAAGCGTATCGGCAAAATCTGTCGTTTTTTTCAAATGATATATCGTCATATCAAAATCTTGATAACGTACATACTCTGGTGTTGTCTGCCTTTAAGGGGCTTTTATACGCTTCTTTGGTCGATGGTGTATATATGACTCATCTTGATCCAACCGCAATGCCTGGTATCAAGGGTAGGGGAATGCCACTGGTATATACCATTTATCAGGTGTTTGTTCCATCGGTTTACGCTATCTATGACAAGTTCATAGATTCTTGTCCTCCAAAGAACTCTTATTTTTATCAGTGTAAAGATACCATGTGTTTTAGGAGAGAGTATCTCATTAAATTATTGTCTTTTTGGGAACATATATCTTCTGAAAGTATTAAACTTCCCTATGGAACCTATCCCCGTCGTCATCTCTTTAAACGTGAATTTTATAAGTTGGAAAAGTGGATTGTATTTGGCAAAGAGTATGTACCCTTTGTGGGATTGTGGGGTGAATAAATATGCTCTTTGGTAGTTTTTACCTTGGTGGTGAAATCAAGGGTGGAGATGAAATATGGTATTTTTACCGCTCTGATGGTAAGCGTCTACCGGTCTACAAAGATGATGAGAAAGATATCTACTTCTTTAACGAAATAACCTTGCCTACCTCGTTTTTACAGTATGCCGGTAATAGGAACGTACGTTTGCATTTTCTTAAATATGGTTTTTATCAAACAGGTTTTATTTCCTATGCCTCTGATTCTCCATTTTATATTTACTATAGACAATATTGGCATCTTAAACATCGTAGATTGGAAATAGCAAAGACTATAGTTAAAGGTGAGATCTTGGCTATATCTACCGTTGTGAAGTACTTTCCCCACGATGATTTATTGATGAAATTACAAGAAGCCCAGGATATATCTACTCTTATGTCCGTTGAAGGTTATGCCATGAAGTATTTATGGATGTGGCTTAGTAAGAAAATTTCTGCCTTTAATGGCAGAGTATACCATCCACCTACCGACCCAATTAATGCTACGATAAGCTTTGCCTTTGCCCACTTGTATGGCCTAGTATTTAGTGCAATCAAGCTTGTGGGTATAGATCCCAGGATAGGATATCTTCATGAAAATAGATTTCGGACTTACACATTACACCTTGATATGGCGGATCTCTATAAACCCTATGTTGTAGAGTTTGTAAAAGACCTTTGGAATAGAGGCATTATAAAGCCATCTTGGTTTTTTAGAGTGGGAAAAGCATATTACATCAAAGATACCCATAGAGATAAGTTTCTGGAGTATTGGGACGACTATATCAGAGACAGAGCAAAAAAGTGGTGTGGAAAGTATTCATTTCTTCTCATGGTTGTAAAGGATATGAGAGAATTTAGAGGCCATTTAATTAAGGGAGATAGACCGTTTATTCCCTGTAATGTTGAGCATATTTGGTGAGGTGAAGAGTATGTTTGTAATACTTACATATGATGTAGATGAAAAGAGAGTTGCCAAGGTATTGAAGGTGGCAAGAAAGTATCTTACATGGGTACAAAACTCAGTGCTTGAGGGAGATATCTCCCAGGCAAAGTTGAAAATGCTAAAAATGGAGCTCAAGGAGATTACGGAAAAAGGGGATAGGGTGAGATTTTATATATTGAAAAGCACTAAGTATATGAAAATAGAAGATCTATATGAAGGCACCATTGATAGAAATGATTCTTTTATAGTGTAGAAAAATTATATTAACAAATATAGGGGTATTTAGGTTGTTATTTTAAGGTTGTATTATCTAGTTGCATGCACCTCGAGTAGAGTATGTAAAAACCCAAAAAAGTGTATAATATATCAGGAGAGTTAATGGGTTTATGAGAAAGGGGTGAAAAATAATGTCAGTGTAGAAGCGGAGTTAATCGGTTTTCAGCCTACCCATCGGGGATGTAAACAAGAAGATGATGAATTGGATGAGTTGGATTTGGAGGGTTTTCAGCCTACCCATCGGGGATGTAAA
>CAZATH010000081.1:0-6650 GCA_964487995.1 uncultured bacterium | reverse complement strand
GTTGCCAATCTATTCACAGTGAGAGTCCAAACTCCCTCCGTTGCTGTAGAAGACACCGAAACAGATGCCACCTTATCATCGGAAAGAGATACACTTTTGTCTCGCCACGCTCCTAAAATAGGGTCTGCAAGGCTATGAGCCAAGTCCTTCATAGAAGCCAGAATTCCTTTGATTTCCTTTAAAGCTTTGACTTGTTTATCAATTTGCACTTCCTGATTCTTTAAAAGATCTATAGGTCTTCTCTGGGGCGCCATCAGTGCATTTATATACTTATCAACCATTTCTCGTGTTCCTAGAGGATTAAAACCACCTATTCCTGATATCATTTTTACACCTCCTTATCGAGGAGGAAAAAGCCTATTTTTTCTAACAACTCCTTATAAAGCTTTAACAATTTCTCTGGAGGAAATTCTTTGATAACTTTTTTTGTTCTTTTATCTTCAAACACGATTTGCATACCGAGTATTAGATCTGGTATATCCTTATAGTGCTTTATTTTAACATCAACAGATGCATCCAAAGATTCTAAAATTTTCTTTATTCGATTAACCATATTCTCAACATCTTCTCTGGTAAGTGGTTTCTGCCTTTCCGCCTCAAGGTAAGTTCCCCATCGATTTGCCTCTTTAATCAAACGATCACCCAGAGAATAAAGCTGTAGAACATCACCAACCCCACGAGTATTGGTCATACCATCAAGTCTCTCCACCCCACTAATACCCTCTATCATTTCCTTACCAGCCATGGTTTTTACACCTCCGATACCTCCTCAGACTCGGCAGAAGAGGTTTTCCCCCAAAAAGCCTCTTCCCACGCATCTCTGAGAGGCTTAATTATTGCAAGTGCTTCCTCTAAATTGCCCTCATGTATTTGCCTAAGGGCATACTCATATAAAGATAATAAATTAGTAGCAAGTGTTCCTCCTCTTTCAAAGTCCAAAGAATCAATGAGCTCCCTAATTCCAGCTCGAGCCTTTACGGTATCTCCTTTTTTCAAGGATGCTATAATGAGATCGTATATCATTAACACCAACTTTACAGGCGAAGCATTTTTAACCTCTTCTTCTATATATCTCTTGCGAACTCTTTGATAAGCTCCGTAAGCCACAGTGACCCCTCCTTTCAACCTTCATAAATATAATCGGAAGAATCACAAATTTCTTAACTGTGAAAGTTTTATCTTCAGAAACATTTCATCTATAAAAGCAGGATCCGCATCTTTATACATCTTTTCATAAAAATGCAGCCATAACTTAGCATCTGTAAAACGTTTAGTTTCAATTAGGCAGAATATATACATCTTTATGATATTGGGTGAAATTCTTCCTGCTTGCCAGGCAATTCTATTCTTTAGATGACTATCGATATCGAATTTTTCATCTATATCCTTATGGTAAACGTACTTTAAATAATTACGCTGATACTCTAAAAACACCTGTTTCATATTCTCCACAAACCCTAAGGGGTCAGAAGTATATTTGGAAAATATAAAACTTTCTAATACCTCACATGTAGAATCCCATCTACCTATGTTACCTAGAAAATTGGCATATGACATAACCACCGACTCATTAAAACTATTAAGTTTTAAGGCATTTGTGAAAAAGAAAATAGCCTTTTCAAGGCACTCTTCACACCCCAATCTATGAAGAACACCATATGCATAGCCAACGTATGCCATAAACACATCTGGATAATTTGTAATCTTAATATGATTTTCATATTCGATAATACTACTTGCTAATTTTCCTGCATACACGGGAGAGGATTTCCTGCTTTCTAATAGTTGGATTAATTTAACTATAATTTCAATTCTCCAAACAATGTGGTGGTCTTGATAAGGACAGATGGCTAAAGCTACATCCACCTGCTCTCTAGCCAGTTCTAGATCACTGGTCACTAAAGATCTTGCATAACCTTTGTACATATCTGAGACATGTCTAAACAACGCTAAAATAGCTGTTAAAAACATAAAAGTGTCCACAATTACTACAACAGTGAAAGGTATAGATAAAACTGGACTTTTTACAAAATAATATGCCCATCCAATGATATATCCATATGACATAATAAATACAATATCCCAAAATAAGAACAGCAATATAATCGCTATCACAACGCACATTAGGAAAGCTGCCGGAAACTTCCACAAACTATAAATTATAGGTATATTAATAACCAATAGTGATAAAAACCATATTACCCCCCCCTCTATCAAAACGTCAACATACATGTTATGACTCCTATCATATCCCTTAGTATGTTCAGCATAATATGTTTGAACAGCCCTATGCTCCATCAAATAACGTCTAACATATTCAAATCCAAATCCCCATAAAGGAGATTTTAACCACGTTCTTATACCTGATATAACCAACCAAAAACGCGTGGTAGCTGTCGATATAGCAAAGTACTTTATCTGGGGATGGATATTACTTCGATCCAACCTACGTGAAAAAACTATAGCAAATAAAGCAGCTCGGATTCTTCTTGGCAAAGGATGATCAGAAATCATAAACCAATATACAATACCTATCAATACGAGATAGTAAATGGGTACGAGCCACATACTAAAATAGATGTCCTTTATTATCAACATTGGTAATAATATGAGATAAGCAATAGCTCCCACAATAACTGAACGCTTAGTGTTATAAACAGTTAACATCATGGTAACCAAAGAAAACAACCATACAATAAGCCGATTAGAGACAAGGTTATACAAACCTATTGTTCCAATTAGAGATGCTAAAAGCAAATTGAGATTAAATGTCAAAGGATTACCAATTGTCCCCAAATAAGTTCCAGGATGAAATGATATATTTTCCAATCTTAGCTGTAAAGCTTTACCACTCCATTGAAGAAGGTATATACCATATATAAACAAAGCATATGCTACAAATACAATCATTAAAAATCTAAAGGAAACAATATTATAAAACAGCAAGAAGTATACCCATAAACCATATAAAATACCTAAAGCATAGGTGGAAGCCCCCAACGCTCTTTCCGTTGTACCCATATAAGATAACCATGATCGAATACCACGATATCCTAATAGTAAGATAACAAGAATAACCACTACAGGATACAAAGGCAACATAATCCTACTGATCTCGTGAGAAATCAAATATTTTGTCAGTCCTAAATAAACTGAAAACATGTAAATCACCATTAAAGAAAACTTGGGAACAGTAAAAGAACTATACGTATATCGACTATATACAAAGGCAACCATAAATGGTAGAAATAAACCGGACCACAAGGGAATATATCCCCCCAGAAGCAAAAAACTATATACAATCCAGGGTACTATCCACACCATCAACATTCTTTTCCATATAGCTAAAATAGGGGCTCTCTTCATCTTTCTACCTCCTATCAACATTTTTTTCTAATTCTATCAATTTTAGGATAGAATATATGAAACAGGATACAAAATACAAAGAAGGAGGAATTTAGAATGAATGTGACACAAATAGAGAAAAATCTGATTCCCGATTGGATCCTCAATATCATCACAGATTCTTATGACATGTTGGCCAAAGAAAAGGTAAAAGTTTCAAGACCTGATGAAATTACTTCTGATGAGGTTAAAGTGGAAATTTTCCCCATAAAAGAAGTTTCCGTGACACTGTTAATTCTAAATAAAATAGCTAATAGACTTCAGGAAGAACTTACTACCAATAACGAAGAACATCTTAACAAGATCATCAAGGATGTGGTCCTTGGATATCCACTTATACTCAGTGCCGTTACAATAGCAATGAGTAACTTAGAACTATTAGAAACAACCCATAAAGAGTTTAAAGGTATAACAGAGGAAGCCAAACAAGTATATAAAGCAGAGGAAGAATTTTTCTGGGGGCTCATACTGAAAAATCCTCAGGTTATCGGATTAGACGAATTTCCTGAAGAAGAAATTCAGTGGTTACAAGAATACCAAAACAAAGCCATGAATATTTCCAAAGCTATTATTAAAGCGCTATCTAGTGGAGAAGAACTTCCAGAAGACACATTGAAAAATTTCATAGAAGATTATATTAAGGATATAAATAATCCTACACATCTGTTACTGATAGCCGCAAGCATAGCAGATGCATCTTACCTTTTAATATTACTTAAAATGTATCCTGAAATATTTACGGAAATAAGGAAAAAGATTGGCGAACTGGAAAACAAATAAAAGGGGGGATCTCCCCCCTTCCATCTTTTCGAATAATAAGAACTTTGTTTCGTTAATTACTTAGAAATTGCTCCTGTTGGGCAAGAAGCGATTGCAGTATCTACACAATCATCTGTGGCATCTGGATTTAAAACTTTCGCCTTACCGTCGTCGCCAAGGGCAAACACCTGTGGGCACAAAGAAGAACACACTCCACATCCAATACAAAGATCCTGATTTACCTGAATAGCCATAAATATCCCCTCCTTTTATTTTTGCGTTTGGGCCATAGATTTTTCGGCCTTTGCCAACATTCCCATAATACGAGATTTTCTACGAGCAGCCTCTCTTTTATGTATAACACCCTTCGACGCAACTTTATCTATCATACGCTGTGCATCATATACCAACTTCCGGGCTTCTTCAAGATTGCCGGCCAATATTGCCTTACGAGCTTTTTTAATATATGTTTTCATTGTTTTACGCCAATAACGATTATAGGCCGTTCTCTTTATTGCCTGTCTTGCCCTTTTCTTAGACGATTTCAGATTAGGCACAATTCACACCTCCTGTCTCTATTATATTAAAAAATACAATTGTAGGCATTCATTCAAAAACCCACTGGTGCGGGCGGCGGGATTCGAACCCGCACGGGGTTTACCCCAGCGGATTTTAAGTCCGCTGTGTCTGCCATTTCCACCACGCCCGCACCATCTAAAATGTATGATACCATAAATCATACCATCATGACAAGAAGGATATTAGTTAGGTCCAAACAAGCGAATGGGACCATTAACAGGATTTTGTTCATCTGTAAAATCGACTATACGATTATTATGATCTAATAAGTAAAGTACATCGTATTGACCTTCATAGTTATTGTTGATTCCTCCGAAACATCTTCCAGGTTTGCCATTACGAAACCATACCCCTCCAATATTGGTATCAGAAAATACTTTAACTGTAGCATTTGGCTCCAACACTAAGTTGTTAAACACAAATTTATATTTATACCTCCCATATCCATCAGATATACTCCACTCACCTATATTAATAGACCGATCGGAAATGTTTTTTAAAATAACATACTCTTTATGACAACCACCCCATCGTTGCACCGCCGAAAAAACCACCGGCTTGTTAATATCATAACTGTATGCGGTAATTAAGTAATTCTCCTTTCTTCTAAGAAATCCAATATAGCAACGTAAGTTGTACTCTGTAACACCTATAGCTCCATTGTAAACATCATATGGCTGTCCAGACCACGGACATGTCATATCGGTAAAAACGGTTCGCATCCACCTCAGAAATGAATATGGATTATCTAATTTATGATCGAGAAGATATAAGTGCTTAACGATATGTTTTATATTTGTAATATGGGCTCTGACCCGCGCAGACTCTATAAGCTGAAAATATAGAGGAATAGATATAGCTAGTAACACAGATACAATGATAACAACCACTACGGACTCGATTAAGGAATATCCTTCTTCCCTTACACTAAACATCCCATATTATATTAACTGGTCCCCAAGCCACAGATTTTATATACATGTCAGCACCAAATGTTCCATGTATTAATGGAATACCCAGATTTTCAGTTTTCATTTTCATGATTTTCTCAATATCAAGATATAGAACCAATGCTTTTTCAGGAGAAAGAGCCTGCGAAAAAGAAGGCCTTTTTCCACGTGAAATATCAGCAAAAAGCGTAAAATTACTTACAAATACAATACCACCTTTTATATCCACAACTGAAAGATTCATTTTTCCATATTTATCTGGAAATATTCTTAAACCAATTAATTTATCTGCAACTTTATGAAATAGCTTTTCTGTTTCCCCTCTACTACGCTCGCCATCTGCAAAGTTAAAAGCAATATACACAACCAAACCTTTCTCAATACTTCCCTTTTCCTTACCATCAACAACCAAGGAAGCACTTCTGACCCTTTGAATCAGCACCCTCATCAGCGCATTTTCCCCCTTTTTACTTTTTCAACACCAGAAATTTTTAGCAGCTTGCGTCTAACAACCAGATAATCCTCTACATTCTTCAGTGAAATCACCAACTCTATGATAGTCATACCATCCCTTTTTCTATAATACGTTTTAATTCTAGATATATTCTTATCTAAAAACGAAAGTTCCCTGGCTATATCCAACAACAATCCCTTTCTATCCCACGTCTCTAAAACAATCTTTGTAGGATATCCAGCTTCATTATCTTTAAGATACTCAAGTTCATCCCAAGAGATATTAACCATTCTTTCAGGATGTCCACTTTTCACCTGTCCTCTAAGAACCGGGCAATTTTTGCGATGCACAACTATCCCTTTTCCTGTTGTAACCCAACCAATAATCTCATCACCAGGTAGCGGTTGACAACACGAGGCACGTGAAATATAAAAAGAGGTGCTTCTTCTCTTTCTAACAGTAGATTTTATCTCTATTTGAGCATCTTTGTTTTTAACATCGCC
>CAZATH010000080.1:0-6700 GCA_964487995.1 uncultured bacterium | reverse complement strand
TGAATTCCATTATTTAAATAATCTTTTGCATGGTATTTCTAACGGGTAATCTATCTCATAGGCACTATGGTAATAGATAAGTGATATCTACCATACATTTACAATGGTTGATGAGTGGAAGTTGTGTCTGTATATAATGCTAATAATTCTTTCCCCAGCCTAAGATGAACAGTGTTTATTGTAAATCATTTCCTTAGTATAAGAATATGAAGCATATTAAGGCATGGTTTGTTGATATTCCCACTGTTTTATGGTCAATTTGTATATCTGATATCCTTGTCAGAATTAATATCACAGGTTTAAGGTTATTAGGATATTTTACTGTGTTTTGAATAAGCCTTGTCAATATCTTTGTTGCTGATGTTGTTTTAAAACGTTAGTTGACCAGCAAGGCAAGTTTTCTATCTTGCGTTAGTGAAATAATTTCTCAGCAAAGTTGGTTTGTGAGGTGATTGTGAATATATCTTTGGTTGTGAGCATAACGAGAATGTATGTGAAAGTGATGGAGCAGAAAGTAAAAAGGGAAGCAGGTAGACCTGCTTCCCTTGGTTTTTTGGGAGATGATAGGTATTTATCTATACAAGTGCTGCAATAAACACCAACGAAATAATAGTGGTAAGCTTCATTAGGATGTTCAGAGAAGGACCAGCTGTGTCCTTAAGGGGATCTCCTACTGTGTCACCTACGACAGCTGCTTTATGTGCCTCTGAACCCTTGCCACCAAGGAATCCTGATTCTATTAGCTTTTTGGCATTGTCCCAGGCACCACCTGAGTTAGCCATAAAGAGTGCCAGTAAGAATGCAGTGAGTGTTTGACCTGCAAGGGCACCACCTAGTGCCTCTTTGCCAATGGTGAAGAATATAAGGAATGGAACGACGACGGCTATGAGTGCAGGTACCACCATTGCCTTTAGTGCTCCCTTTGTGCTGATACGTACGCAAGATGCATAATCTGGTTTGCCTGTACCCTCCATAATCCCAGGTATCTCCCTAAATTGTCTTCTAACTTCTTCAACCATTTCCTCTGCAGCCTTTGATACTGCATTGATAACCAAGGCAGAGAAGAAGAATGGTAAGACGCCACCTACGAAAAATCCAAAGACAATTTTAGGGTCGACAAGGTTTAAAACGGTAATATTTACGGCTTCTTGGTATGCAGAAAAGAGAGCAAGAGCCGTCAAGGCTGCTGAGCCTATGGCAAATCCCTTTCCTATTGCTGCCGTTGTATTTCCTAAGCTATCTAGCATATCTGTGCGCTCTCTTACTTCGGGGGGTTGATGGGACATTTCGGCAATACCACCGGCGTTGTCTGCAATAGGTCCGTAGGCATCTACAGAAAGAGAGAATCCAAGTGTTGATAACATACCAATACCTGCCAGTGCTATACCGTATAGTCCGGTCATGTGGTAAGTCCACAAAACGGCTATGGCTATGGCAAGTGTTGCAAGTAGTGTAGACTCCATTCCCACAGCCAGTCCCATAAGGATATTGGTGGCAGGTCCTGTTTGAGATGCTTCAGCTATTTTTCTAACAGGTTTCCTCATGGTGTAATAATCTGTGACAATGCCAATAAATATACCTGTAATGAGCCCTACAATGGTTGCCCAAACTTCATTGATGGAAACACCCAGATATGATTTAACCCAGAATATCATTCCGATAAAGAGCACGGCTACAACACCATTTCCTATGTGAAATACCATTGCCGGCTCATATTTCTCTGACTTGGCAATCATTCTAACAGTTAGCACTGTGAGTAGTGCCGATATTAAACCTATGACGACAACAAATATTGGGAAGGCAAGTCCTTTCATTACATCTCCGCCATTTGATGCGTAATATGAGTATCCCAGTAGAAGTGATGCCACAGTGGCACCTACGTATGATTCATAAAGGTCTGCTCCCATGCCGGCTATATCTCCAACATTATCTCCTACATTGTCGGCTATAACAGCGGGGTTTCTAGGGTCATCTTCTGGTATACCGGCTTCCACTTTACCTACCAGGTCAGCGCCAACATCGGCAGCTTTGGTATAGATACCACCACCGACACGTGCAAATAATGCCACGAAACTTGCTCCCATAGAAAATCCACTGATAACCTTTGCGGCTTCTTTAAGAAATGCACTTTGAAGATATGGACCATATAATAACAATATTATTGAAAGTCCCAATATTCCGAAACTGGACACCATTAGCCCCATGACGGAGCCACCTGTAAATGCAACTCTTAGTGCCTCGCCTATACCCCTTTTGGCAGCTTCGGTTGTCTTTCCGTTTGCCTCTGTGGCAATGTACATGCCTGTATATCCTGCCAGTAGAGAGAGTGAGGCACCAAATAAAAATGCCAAGGCTACTTTAATGTTTAGTATCCACCACAAGAGGCCAAAGACTACAGCAGCCCACGGTGCCACTACCATATATTCTTGTCCTAAAAAGGCCATGGCACCTTCTCTAATGGCGCTTTGGAGTTCAGCAATTTTTTCGTTTTCAACTTTAATGCGTGTGATGTAGATTGCCATGTAGAGTGCAAAACCAAGCCCTATCAGTGCTGTTATAAGACCAATAAGACCAAGATTCATAAACATTCACCTCCATGTGCATATAATATATGAACATTCTATCAAAAATGCACATGCATTTGCATATTATCTCTTTTGTATTGGTATATAATGGCAATGAGTTAGTATGATGTGGAGGTGCATGTGATGAACACATTTGATATAGAACTTCTCAACTTTTCGTGGTTAGAAGATGGGGTGATTGCAGGTAGTGCGAAACCATCCCTTCCTACGATGTGGGAGCATATTACTTCTCAGGGTATAAAGGCCATTGTCTCTCTTACAGAAAATCCACTTGATAGTTATGCATTATCTAAAATGGGCATTTCCCCACGAAATTATTTACACCTTCCCATAAAAGATATGGGCATACCCGAAGAATATCAAGTATGGGAGTTTTTAGAGTTTGTATGGAGAAAGAGATCTGAAGGGTTGGCCGTGCTTGTTCATTGCACCGCAGGTTTAGGCAGAACCGGCACAATGCTTGCTTTTTACCTAAAGAGTCTTGGGTATACAGGAGAAAGGGCAATTTTAGAAGTAAGAAAAAAGAGACCAGGAAGTATAGAGACACCTCAACAAGAGGAGTTTATCAAGAAGTTTGAAGTAGAGGATTTTTGGAAGTGGGCACCAGAAAGTTATTGGTATCTTAGAATCAGGAGTATAGTGGGAATACTCAGGAAGGAGTGCCCTTGGGATAAGAAGTTAACTCCTGAGATGCTTGTAGCTCTATCACAAGAAGAACTTATTGAACTGGGAAATGCCATTATGCAAAGTGATATACAGGAGTATACCGGTGAAGTTGGGGATCTATTGCTTCATCTCCTACTTCACGTTACGATAGCCGAGGAAAAAGGGCAGTTTGATATGGTAGAGGTTTTAAAGAAGGAGATATATAAGATGATAGGTAGACATCCTCATGTGTTTGCCTTAGAAAAAAGTGATGATGCGGCGGCTGTGCTGTCTAAATGGGAGAAGTGGAAAAAGAAAGAGAAAAAGAAAGAGGATGATAATAAAAAGAAACCTAGGCCTTCTGCCCTTATATGGGCTTATAGAGTTCAAGATGAGGCTGCTCAATATGGGTTTGATTGGAAACATCTTGAGGATGTAATGGATAAGGTGGAGGAAGAGGTCAAAGAGGTATGGGATGCTATTAAAAGAGGTGATAAACATCATCTTAAAGAAGAAATTGGAGATCTTCTGTTTGTTGCCGTCAATTTGGCACGTCTTGCAGGTATTGATCCTGAAGGTGCCCTTGCTCTGACAACGGAGAAGTTTAGAAATCGTTTCAAGGCTATGAAAAGATTGGCTCGTGAGAGGAATTTGGACCTGAGGAACATGACATTGGAGGAAATGGAAAGGTTATATCAGGAGGTTAAATCCAATGAGAATAGATAAATTTATGCAACTATCACGTATTGTAAAGAGAAGAACCCTTGCCGAAGCATTGGCCAGAGAGGGACTTGTGTGGGTAAATGGAAAGGGTGTAAAGCCTTCTTATAGAGTAAAGGTAGGAGATCTTATAAAGGTAAGGCTGGGAAAATGGATGCTTACATACGAAGTGATGGAGGTTCCTACAGGTAAGCGTGTTTCTACAGATTATGTGAAACTGGTATCTAAGGAAGAGGTGAGTAGCGAGTGGTAATATTTCCAAAAAGAAAACAGGTAATTGATGAGGTTATTCCGGGTTTGGTATTGGCTTATGAAAAAAGAGAACTACTTACGCAGGTTTCAGCTTTACTCATTCCGGTAGGTGCACTGAGTGAAAACAAAGGTGAAGAAGGATTATCTCATCTAATAGAGCATATGGTGTTTAGAGGTACTCGTAGATTTCCAACAACAATGGACGTAATGATGTCTGCTGAGGGTATGGGAGGGCGTATTAATGCCTATACCACATACGATTACATGGTCTTTCTTGTGCAGATGCCTGCTACCCACTGGAAACTTTCTTTAGATCTCCTGTTTGACTTGGCATTTTTCCCTCTCTTTAGGGAAGAAGACTTGGAAGTAGAGAAGGAAGTGGTTCTTAGAGAAATGGCAATGATTGATGATGATCCCTCTGAAAAAGCTGCCATTTTATTTCAGAATGCCATGTGGGGAAAGCATAGATTGGGAAGCGATGTAATAGGTTTCCCTGATGTGGTAAAAAATATTACACGGCATAAGTTATATGCCTTTTGGGAAGAGCGATTTTTGAGATATCCTGTGTATCTCACAACCATAGGTAGTGTTCCCTACGAAGAGATAAGGACATATCTTACCGATATTCCACTCTCTTCATCGTGGAGAGCATCTTCTAATCCGTGGGATAATATCTCTCCTGCCACGTTTATGTCAAATCATCGCTATCAGAAAGAGGCTACCAATCAGACATATTACCGAATAGGTATAGAATTATATCCATACCGAACATCAGAGTGGAGGGAGAAAAAATATCATATTTCTTTAATAACCTCCTTGCTTGGTGGCACGTCGTTCTCTAAGATTGTTCAGGAGATACGTGATAGTAAGGGATGGGCTTATTCAGTAGGTGCTACCGTTTCTGGCTCTGTTGCCGGTACAAGCTTGATATGGTATATGGATGTGCTTCCAGGTGTACTTACTCAGGTAAAAGATGTCTGGCTTCGTGAGATAGAAAGGCTAAAAGATGGAAAGATTGAGAAGAGTGAATTTGAGAAGGCAAAGACATATGTTATCGGTTCTACCATGATGTCTTCAGATAGTATGCATAGCACGGCACTGGCACACCTAATGAATATTGCATTTAATGAAAAATTGTGGGATCCCAAGGAAGATGTTATGCAGTTGGAATCTTTGAAATTGTCTGATATAGTAGAAGAGTTTCGTTATCTTATAGAGCGTAAAGAACCTGCAGAGGTAATATATGGCTCAGAGCAAATTTAGCTCTGAGCCTTCCTTGCCTTTTCTATCTCTTCTTTTAGCTTATGGGGTGCACCTATGTTTTCCAATATAATTTCATAGCCCGATGTTGCTGAAGTGGCTATCATTACGTCCCCATATCCAAAGATTCTCTCTATGATGCTTTGTCTAATATCAATGGTTCGAATATCTTTTAAGAAAATTTCCCTAATATGTTTAGATATGATGCCTTCTACTATAACGAGTTTGTCGTCTTTAATAATGACCTCCAATCTTATTCTCTCTATAATAACAATCAAGACAATGATAATGGCTGTGGATATGATTCCATATCGTCTAAGTAGCTCATCGGGATATATACCCAAGAATAGAAGCCATATTGCAAGAAGTATGTGAATGGTATAGTTGAACCACGATATTCTAAATCGTTTTTCTTTTCTGGTTTCTGTCTGTTTCTTGTCTTCCATATTTATCATCCCCTTGCTAAGATTGTGGTACCACTATTAATATAACAATACCGACACAATGTTATACTTCTTATTGTCTTGTCTTTTTCATGTGTTCGTGTTCTAAAATTAACTCTTCTATCAATTCATTAACTTTCCAGTTGAGATTGGTCTCTGTTGTGATGCTGAAGATGACCTCTTGACCTAATACAGATTTAATTGCTTTCATCACTTCAGATAGCTTGTCTCGGGGAATATTGTGCATTATAAAGATTGGATATGTATTTTTCATGTAAAATACCTCCTTTCTCTAGTTATTCTATCTTTTGATGTTCTTTTATTAAAGAGTATTGGTTGTATATCCCTTTGCATAATACTTGTGTATATGCATTACATAATGATACCTATTTCGCATTTATAATGTATAATACTCAAAAGTTTAGTGGTTGTATGTAAAGTTTGGAATTTTTAAGAAACTTGCCAAAGCCTTAGGAGGTGTAAAGGGTGTATAAAATTCTTGAGAAGAAGGGGCTAACGGTTAATCAGACACTTTATAAAGTAGAAGCCCCTCATGTTGCTGCTAAAGTGCAGCCAGGACAATTTGTCATTATCAGGGCATTTGAAAATGGTGAGCGTATTCCGGTGACCCCTGTGCGCTGGAATAAGGAAGAAGGTTGGGTAGATCTTATCGTGCTTACCAGAGGCAAGACAACCAAGAGAATGGAGGTTGAACTAAAGGAAGGTGGATATCTTCTCGACATTGCCGGGCCACTTGGAAATCCAGCAGAGCATCTGAGCGGTAAAAAGATTCTT
>CAZATH010000079.1:0-6871 GCA_964487995.1 uncultured bacterium | reverse complement strand
AGAGGAAAGAGGGCTTTTTTGATATAGAAGATATGCACGTAGAGATTATTGACTTGCCAGGTATATATTCTCTTACGGTGACATCTCCCGAGGAAGAGGTTACCAGAGATTTTTTGCTCAGCGGTGATATTGATGTTGTTGTCAATGTGGTAGATGCTTCAAATCTGTTTAGAAATTTGATGTTAACGGTTCAGCTTTTAGAGCTTTTTCCAAAGGTTATCCTCTTTGTTAATATGCTTGATGTGGCTGAATCTAAAGGTGTGAAAATAGATCTTAAAAAACTTTCTAAGAATTTGGGTATACCTGTGGTAGGGGGAACTGTTGTTAAAGATATAGGAATAGAGGATTTAAAGAAGATGTTGGTGAATGTGGTCAGAGGTCTGGTTCACTTTCACCCTATTTATCCAGTGTATGGACAAGATGTAGAGGTAATGATGGAAGTATTGGAGAAAAAGGGGTGTATATTTCCCCCAAGATTTGCAGCTGTTAAAGCATTTGAAGGTGATGAAAGTGTTTGGAAGTGTTTAAAAGAAAAAAGTATACCTCTTCCACCACCTCAGCCTCAGAGAATATCTGAGATTAGAGCATCATGGCTTAAGAATATACTGAAAGATGTTTTTATTGTAGAAAAATATAAACCAGAAAAAAATATCACCGATGAGATAGATATGATTGTTACCCATCCAATATGGGGATATGTGGCTTTCTTGTTTGCAATGTTTGTGATGTTCTATGTTACATTTACAGTTGGTGGTTATTTTGCATCGCTGATTGAGATGTTTTTTGACTATTTAGGGAGAATAACATCAGGCTATATTCACTCCGATTTATGGCGTTCGTTTGTTGTTGATGCTGTTATTGGAGGTGTGGGTTCTGTACTGACATTTACACCTATTATCTTTACATTTTTTCTTATGTATTCCATCTTAGAAGATAGTGGATATATTGCCAGAGCTGCTGCAATGATGGATCGTTTGATGCATTTTCTTGGACTGCCGGCAAAGTTATTCTTTCCATTGATTTTAGGTATGGGATGTACTGTTCCGGCTGTTATGGGAACAACGGCACTGGAAGAGGAAGAGAGGAAAATGGGGGTATATTTGGTTGGTTTTATGCCATGCAGTGCAAGACTTGCTGTCTACAGTGCTATTGTATCTGCATTTTTTAAGGGGTATGTCGGAGCGTTGGTAATTGTATCTATGTATGTGTTAGGATTTATTGCAGTAATTGTTGGAGCAAAGATACTTAAGATGTTTGGACTAGCTAGGGAGACAATGCCACTTGTTATTGAACTGCCGTCTTATCATATTCCTCATGTTGAAACCGTGCTATATTCCACATGGATTAGAACCAAAGAATTTATCTATAAAGCAGGTACATTAATATTTTTATCTACTATAATAATTTGGATGCTTGTTAACTTACCTTATGGCGTTAGCCCTGAAGATAGTTATCTGGCAGAGATAGGTAGATGGATTAGCCCTCTGTTTTATCCGTTGGGACTTTCAGATTGGCGTATTGTATCTACTCTCATTCCTTCTTTTGCTGCCAAAGAGGCTGCAATTGCCACTATTGGTGTTTTGTATGGGGGAGTTGATGTGCTTAGTAAGTTTATTAGTGTGCCCCAGATATTGGTGTTTTTGGTATTCTTTACACTTTATACACCGTGTATGGCAACGTTGGGTGCAATATACAGTGTTACTAAAAAGTGGCGTGTGGTGATATTGTCTGTATTGTTTAGTTTTACTGTAGCCTATGTCTTTTCATTTTTGATTAGGCTATTTGTTATAGGAGTTTAGTGGATAGTTTACTTATAAAAACTTTTTATGGTATTATGTATGTTAGGAGGTGCCGTTTAATGTTAACACCTATGCATGTTGGAAAGGAGGGGCTTGTGAACTTAGAGAGAGCTCCAGAAGGTTTTGATGGTGAAGTTGCTTATATTGATGGAGGAGATAGGGTTTCTCAGCGAATGATAGCCCTGGGTATTGTGCCGGGGACACATATTAAGGTAATTAGAAATTCTGCATATGGGCCATTAATTATAGATGTAGAAGGAACAAGAATTGCAATAGGAAGAGGGGTGTCAAGTAAGGTATGGCTGAAAAGATAGAAAAAAGAGAACAAGTGTTGGGAAATGGAAAAAAGTGTAATAACATCAGTGATATTGCAGATATATTACCGGTAGATTATCTCCTTGCAGGAGAGAAGAAGCATTCTGCTGAAGATTATCTAGTGGCTATACTGTATATAGCCAGAAAGAGAGGCAAGT
The DNA here is from genome assembly GCA_964487995.1 of uncultured bacterium. Taxonomy (GTDB): domain Bacteria; phylum Coprothermobacterota; class Coprothermobacteria; order Coprothermobacterales; family JAADFF01; genus JAADFF01. The sequence continues at coordinate 4,599 of CAZATH010000079.1, read as the reverse complement.
ATAATGGATGTTGTAGGGCTAAGGAACTTGCCGAGGTTTTAGATGTCAGTCGTTCATCGGTATCTCAGGTATTGAGAAGGCTTACCAAAGCTGGGTATGTTGATTTTAAGCCTTATGCTAGAAGCATTACTCTCACAGAAAAGGGTGCTCAACTGGCACAAAGTCTTCATGCCAGGCGTATTGTCGTGATGTTGATGGCTGATATTTTGGGATTTACAGAAGAAAGGTCAAAGGAGATTGCATGTTTCCTAGAGCATTTTATGAATGATGAAGAAAGACGGTATGTTGCTAAATTTATATGCTTTATGCAGAATAACCCTGATATTATGAAGAAGTGGTTAGAGTTTAGAGATGTAGATCTCCGTTCGTTTACCGCTGAAAAAACAGAAAAGTGATCATATCTGTGGGAGAGAAGCAGAAGTTTTACTTCTTCTCTCCCACTTTGAGTTCTGGAAGGTATTTAGTTGGGTCATCTCCTCTGAATACAGCTCTCAAGTTTTCTATATTGTCTTTGAGGATGCTGATGGCCATCTTTTGTGAGATTTCTTTGATAAATTTATCCTCGTCAGCCAAGTGCATGAATAGAAATCTCGTATAGGCTTTAACGAGCTTATAAAATGCCATAATATAGGGAACGGGAATTTTATAGTCAAAGTATTTTCTAATACCTTTATAGTTGTCTATAAGTTCTTTATAAGCTTTTTCTAGATGCATAGGAACAATTGTGGCAGTGCGGTGAACTGTTAGGCTTATTGCATTGGAATTTTCCGTGTATACGGCTACACCCCCTATAATTACCATAGCTTTGGCGGCTTTGTATATAAAGGGTGAATCAGGTAGGTTTTTCTGTATCCTAATAGACATATCCCTCAAAGCATCTAGCATAATGGCGGCTATGTCTATACGCGCCGATTTAATTAATTCTACAGAAAGATCTAACACAAACGATAGTATTGCCTCCAGAGTGGGTACATAGTCTGTAGCTTGTTTGGTTAGTTTACTTACAATGTAAGATAGTCCATCTTTAATGAGATAATTGGAGATCGTTGTCTTGTGAACAACTTCTGGTTTAGGATATAAGTTTTTAATCATGCGGAAATAAAAACTAAGTATTAAAATGGTAATTTTGTTTTTTACATCGATACTATAACTGCTGGTGAGGAAATCACGAGAGAAGGTATTTATCTTTATTGCAATAATACGTGGTGTCATAGGGCTTTGGGGATTTTCTGTGTAGAAATCCACAATGTGTCTAATGGAGGATATTGACAATATAAGTAGTGGGTTATTTTTATTGATGATAAATGTTTTAAACGCATCGATGTATATCTCTAATATTGTCTCCGCTATTCTTACTTCTCCTGTTAGGTCGGCTACGCGAAATATTGTTTCCATAAAATATAGAGTTTGCTTCACAAAGTTGGCATATTCTTTTGATGTATCGTTGTAAGAAAGATAACTTTTAAAATATTTTTTTGTTAGCATTTCTGAGGTTGTTATATCGCTATCAATAGTACTTTTTTTAATGATATCTGAGAGCTCTTCTACTCCTTGGATGGCACGTTCATAGTCTCCAAGTTCTAAGTATAGGTGTATCTCTTGATTGATTTTATCTGCTATTACCTGGATGTTGAGTATCTTGATAATGTGATATACATAGGCAAATAAGAGAATGATATTTCCAAACATCAGCCATAGATTCCAGTTCATTTGTGGAAGAGGTAGAGGAATGTTATTATTTGTTCTACCAAGGAGTAGGAATGAATGAATAATAGTGAAAGCTGATACGGAATATACAACCATGTTCCATGGATCTCTGAAATAGTACGTGGTAACCTTAGGAGTATATTTTGATGCCATCATTTGGACAGCAACCATTGACATGGAGATCATAACACCAACAAGTGCGGCGAGAGCTGTGGCTGTAGCAGAATATGTGTATCTTGCTGTATCTTGATCACCCCAGAATATAAAGTTAATAGGATTTTTGGGATTAGATGGCCAGTAGGGATGTACTTTTATTGGTGGTGGCATGTATATTTGGTATACCCATATTAGATATGTGATTAGTAAAATAACAAACATTACAATTGCTGCTGGGATGAGATGATCGTATTTGGTTGGTTTCCATAATCGACTAATAAGAGGAAGTTCGCCTGTTGTGTGGTATTTAATAAGTCGTTTCAAACCATCTTTTACAGCCTTGCTTTGACTAAGAAATCTTACTCCTATTTTATAGGAGCCATCTTCTAAGGGAACAACATTCCTAATCTCAGCTTTTACAAATATACTTCGCTTTTCAGCCCATGGTACAGGAAATTTGAGATATATAATATCCCCTTTTCTTAAAATGTCTTGGCCGATGGAATCTTTATCTATTTTTATACCAGCACCGTGTTCTGATAAGTCTGTTGTCTTGCCTTTGGCTGTAGCCTTGGTAGTATGGGGTAAAATAGCAAGGGATTTTGTGATCTTGAACATATAAACATCTGTTTCAACCGGAATCCTTACAGTGCTTCTAACCACAGCTTCCACTTGTTTGATGAGCTTTAATGCAAGAATCGTTTGGGATGTATCAGGTGGGTACACCTGGGCTTGGTATGTAAATATGCCAACTTCTGTTTCAAATCTGACCTTTAAGTCATCTGACCAATTATGTGATGTAAGGTCGAAGGGAACAGCTAGATATATGAGTCTATCTTTATGATTGACATTAATTACCAGTAATCTATAAGGTTTATCTTTTTCATCTTCAAACACCTCTATATATTTCCCCAATTCTGGGAAGTGAAAAAATATATCCTCCTGCCTGGTTTCCATTTCTACCACCTCAGCTTACCGCTATATCATCTTCTGGTAGGGTATACAGCTCTCTTTTTGGTGTGAATATATATCCTGCCAGTATCGATATACTACCCACTCTTCCCATGAACATAGTTATTATTATTATAACCTTTGCAAGATTGTTTAGTTGTAGTGTAAGACCTCGTGATAATCCTACGGTACCTATGGCAGAAAAGGCTTCAAAGAAAATATCCTCAAATGAAGCGTTGGGCATGGCTATACTGAGAAATAATATGCTGATACTCACAGTTATCAGCTGTAAGATGAATATAGCCGTGGCAAGTTTAACGGTATCTTCTGCTATTCTTCTACTGTGTAGAATAACACCTTTTCTGTTTTGCATAAGGCTTTTTAGATAGTACAGGACCACTATAAATGTTGTAGTTTTGATTCCACCGGCAGTACCTCCAGGTGAGCCACCTACAAACATTAAGAATGTGATAAGTAATATACTTGGGAGCATCATTTTGCTCATATCTAATGTGGCAAATCCAGCGGTTCTTGGTGTGACAGCTTGGAAGAAAGATGCCCACAATTTACCACCGATATTTAAATTGCCTATTGTGTAAGGATTGAACCATTCAAATATTAACAACATGATGGCAGGAATGATAATTAAGACCACTGTTGTTGATATCACAATTCTGGTGTGGAGAGATAGATCGCTAATTTTCATACGGCGTCCCTTTTTTCTAATTCCTTCAATAAAAGATTTACTATACTCCAGAAGTTCTTCCCATACAATAAAACCTAAACCTCCGGCTATGATTAATCCCATTATTACGATGTTGATTAAAGGGTCGGATACATAATCGCTTAATGATTTGAAACCTCCCATAATGTCAAAACCAGCATTGTTAAATGCTGAAACAGCATGGAATATAGATGACCATGTGCCTTTAAGCATGCCAAATTGTGGTACAAATCTAAATGCTAGTAGTAGTGCACCTATCGTTTCAAATATTAATGAAACCTTTAGAGAGAACCAGAGCAGGTTTGTGACACCGCCAAAGTCCGGTTTATTAAGTTGTACTGCCACAGAGATTTTTTGTCTCAGTCCTACTTGTTCGCCTCGTGCCAAGTATATGAGTGTCATCATGGTTACATAACCTAAGCCACCAATTTGTATCAATAGTAGTATTACCAATTGACCAAAGAAGGAAAAGTACGTGCCTGTATCCTTTACCACAAGTCCTGTAACGCACACAGCTGAAGTTGATGTAAAGAGGGCATCAAGAAAGCTTGTAAGCCGACCACTAGCAGATGAAAATGGTAGCATTAGTAAAACTGCCCCTGTAATAATAACTGCTAAAAACCCCATAACAATATTGCGCCTTGCTTCTGTAACGGGATCGAGCTTACCTTTGGCCATTGTTACCACCTTACCACCTGCTAAGATACTCTATTTGTTCTTCATCAAGCTTATCGATTTCAATGCCCATGCTCTTTAGCTTATACTCTGCGATTTCTACACTATAGTGGTGGGGTAGGTTATAAACCTTTTTGTCTAGTTGTCCTTTATTTTCTATGAGGTATGCTAGTGCGAGTATTTGGGCTGAGAAAGAGAGATCCATAATTTCAGCAGGATGTCCGTCACCTACTACAAGATTGACCAATCTACCCTCTCCTAGAAGATATAGAGTTTTACCATTGGATAGCTTGTAAGCGGTTACGTTTTGACGGGCTTCCCACTTTTCCTTGCTATTTTCCTCGAGATATTTTACGTCTATTTCCACATTTAAGTGTCCTGCATTT
>CAZATH010000078.1:0-6988 GCA_964487995.1 uncultured bacterium | reverse complement strand
AGAAGGAAAATCTACTGGAGAAAGTGCCAAGAGAGACCACATAAGATATCTTCTTTTCACCAAAAGTAATACAATAAAGATGTAATGGGGACATATCAAAGTAAGTTTTTTTCACATGAAAATTGGGAATATATACTCACACGCCTTATACGCAATAAAAGCAGGCAACAAACAGAGGAGTTTGTGCTCTCGGAAATAGAAAGGCATTTCTCAGGCATAGATGGCAGTGTGATATCCCGAAACGTAGAAAGTGCCGATATTCTATATGTAACAGTAGCCCATGGTGAATATAGTATGTATCTACATGCCGAGCTCAGCCGTAGTGAAGGTTTCTCGGGATACGGGCTAACAAAAAGACAAGTATATGCCGTTAACAGCCCCCAGGATATACCAGCTGGTGTTAAACCATATGGGGACGATTTTACAGAAAAAGACAGGCTACTGATAATTCCACTGATACCTCGGTACGGCATACTATCAGAACCACCCAAGATACCTGCCGTTGTTGTTTTACACAGAAAGGATAAAGATTTCACACCAGAAGAAATAGCTAAAGCCAAGGAACTATCATGCCATTTCGGATATCTGATGGACATATACTACTCTACAAATCTCATGTTGTCTATGAGGCACATTGAAGAACTTGGCAGGAAGATGATTACCGAAGCATCATTGTATAGACACTCTATGGGTAATTTCTTAGGTAAGTATCTAATGGAGGCAATCAAGCATATTGAAGGTGCCGAAGCAGGCTCACTGTTAATAGAAGTACCCGGGGGCTTCAAATTTATTGCCGTCTCAGGATACCCCAGCTCACTGCTAAAACTCCCCCCTATCAGCAGAAAAAATCACCTCAATTGGTATTACTATGGAGAGATGAAGCTTAGAAAAGGAATTCCCCGTATCATTACCAGACGCGTTATTAAAGAGCTGCTTGGAGAAGATATTGTGCTGAAATCTTCAGAAAAAACAAACGAAATACAATCAACCCTAGGCATTCCCATTGTAGGAGGAGAAAAGGTCGTGCTATTTGTCAATCTTGACAGCTTCTCTTCGCCTGTGGCATTTGACGATACAGATATAGAGCTGGCAAAGGTCATGGGTACATACTTTGCCGCCGCCTATGAGATACTCAGTGGGAAAAACAAGCTAAGAAAGAGGGATATCGTCATTAAGCGGATGAACAAACTGGCACAGCAGATGACCCAGGAGGAGAATATAACAGAACACACAGATGTAAAAGATGCATTTTTGTCTGTAGTGGCAAAGGGATTGGACATACTAAAACCCACTACTATACTGCTACTAAGGGAAAAATATCCAGAACATCCTGTATTTATAGGAAAAGAAGACAATGAACTTTACCATAAAGTACTGAGGCTCAAGCATCGTGCAAAGTCATATGGTTATACGGCATCTACATTTAAGAAACAAAACCTTCTCGTAGTATACAAGGAAATATATGTTAGTGGCATAAAGATACAATTATATACCACCCTACTCCGAGAAGACATATGGAGCCGGGCAGATTTAGACTATATATTTTCTATCTTGAATTCGGCAACGATATATATTAAAAATCTTCTTTATCTTAGGGCCATTCGCAAGACACAAGAGGAAACATTAAAGATGCTCGGAAAGGCATTAGAAGTTAGAGACATAGAAACCCAAGGGCATACCGAGAGAACTGCAAAGCTATCGCTTAGATTGGCAAAAGCTTTAGGTCTTAAAGATATTAAAGGTATACTTTGGGGTGCATACATCCACGACATTGGAAAAATTGCCATACCCGATAGTATACTTCTTAAACCAGGAAAACTATCATATGATGAATTTCAAATCATTAAGGAGCATGTATCCATCGGCTATAACCTTATAAAGCACATTGAGGGATTACCGGAAACCACAAAGAACATCGTCCTTTACCACCATGAAAAGTGGGATGGCACAGGCTACCTTAAAGGTCTTAGGAGTGAAGAGATTCCCATTGAAGCACGTATATTTGCAGTTATTGATGTATTTGATGCCCTTGTATCCAAACGCCCATATAAGGAGCCATGGCCTATGGCTAAGGCTTTAGAAGAAATAGAAAGGCTGTCAGGAACGCATTTTGACCCAAGAGTTGTCTCTACATTTCTCCATATGATGAAAAATATCGTATAAGACATACCTTCATGAGAATTTTGGGCAAAGCAAAAATTTGGGGTGAGATTTTATTGTATCATGGAAACATGTAAAAAATTACCAGATACAAAAAATATTTATTTAATATATTTTTGTTATTTATCCGCTATAATAAGAAAAAATTGGGGGGCATTAGGGGGATGCAGAGAATTATTCAAAGAGGTAGTGGGGAAAGCATACCGGCCACTCAGCGTTGCATCTTCTGTATTTGGGGAGCCATTTGGCTCCCCTTTCTTTTTGCACAAACTTCACAAGGGGGGATATACTGTGGATTTAATTTCCATTACCGACCTCAGTAAAGAAGACATCTTGGAGATTATAAGAAGGGCTTTAGAGTTTAAACAGACGGAAAGTATACCGCAGGTTTTACAAGGTAAATTTATCGTAACGGCATTTTTTGAGCCATCTACACGGACAAAGCTTTCTTTTCACAGGGCTATAAAAGGACTTGGTGGCAATGTAATAGACTTCTTACCGTCGGTTTCAGCTATACAAAAAGGGGAAACAGACATAGATACACTGCTAACTTTAGAGTCAATGGACATAGATGGCTTTATCGTAAGGGTAAGGAGAAACGGGGCACCTTTAGAGTGGAAAAAATTTATCAAAGTGCCAATTATTAACGGGGGAGATGGCACCAATCAGCATCCCACACAGGCACTACTTGATCTCACAACAATGTATGAGCACTTTGGCAGACTTGACCTCAAAGTTGCCATTGTGGGAGATATCCTACACTCCCGGGTGGCAAACTCACTTACCCAGGCACTGCTGATGTTTGAGGCAGATGTGAGGTTTTGTGGGCCAAGGGAATTTATACCGGCACGCTACGATGGTGTTAATATCATAACCGAAGATTTAAGAGAAGCACTACAGGGAGTTGATGTTGTATATGCACTAAGAGTTCAAAAGGAGAGAATAGAAAAACTGCCTATCAACATAGATGAATTCTTTAGAAGATATCAAATAAATCACGAAAGTATAAAGTTGGCACCCCAGCATGCCGTTTTAATGCATCCGGGACCATTTAACAGAAATATAGAGGTATCCGACAACATCGTATATTCTGAGCGCTCACTGATTCTAAAGCAGGTTAAAAACGGTGTATATTCCAGAATGGCTGTACTTGAAAGGGTGTTTTCAAGGTGAAGATATATGACCCTACCTCTAAAACAGAGTATACATTGGATATTAAACTACCCAAGGGTAGCGGTAAGGGACTAATAGGAGTTCCCCTCTTTGTAGATATTCACACCCACGTAAGGTATCCACAATTTGAAGGATATGACACACTGAGCCGAGCATGTCTGAAAGGTGGATTTGGCATATGCACCATACAACCTAACACAAGACCACGACTGGAAAGGGCGAGTATTATACAGATACACAAGGAGGCAAGCAAGGGCTATCCCACTCAATTTCTCTTTACCTCAAGCTTGTTTGGTGAAGAAACCAATATGCCTATAGCCTACTCTACCGACGGCATACCCTATACCACCAATATGCTATGGCATGCACTAAACACCCACACACCGAAGCTACTAATGGACCACTCACAGCTTTACGATGTAGAGGGTATGTTTTACCAAGGGGGACCTGCTCTACCCTATAGACCGATGTCGGGAGAGGCTATAGCCGTTGCAAGAACGGTGATGTTAGGGGTAGAAGCCGGCTGGAAACGTTTTCATATACAACATGTCTCTTCACCACATACTATTGATATGATCCAGCACCTTAAAAGGTATGCAATCATTACAACAGAGGTAACCCCCCACCATCTACTTATACCCACTGAGTATATAGACAACGTCAACATGAAAATTAATCCACCACTGATACCTGAAAAAGATAGAAAGAGACTGGTAAACATGGTCAAAGAAGGGCTTATAGATACGTTGGCAACCGATCATGCACCCCATCCACCCAAACCTGAAGATTGGAAAGAAGCACCATATGGCTCTTCCCATATTGAAGTAGCATTTTCCGCCTTCTTAACGGCACTGGAGGATTTACATTTGGTTGTAGACATGCTTACGGTAAAGCCGGCATCTTTGTTGGGCATTTCACTTCCTTCAATGCCAGATAACATCGTTGTTATTGACCCAAATATGAGTTTTACAGTGGACAGTTCAAAGTTTGTATCCCTTGGGAAAAATACGGCATTTGAGGGCATGAAACTAAAGGGTAAGGTTGTAGCGGTAAAGATCGGTGGAAAGTGGCTATATTACGATGATGAGTTTATATGGGAGGGTCAAGATGGATAAAATATACAACACACATATACACATCAAAGATACCTTTAAGCTTACAGAAGACACATACATACTTATTATCAAGGAAAATATTTCCTTTATGCCAGGACAGTTTATCATGATACAGAACATCATGGCAACACGAAAGCCATTTATACTTGGTTTCTTTGGAGAAGACGTAGCTTTATCTATACACATTAAAGGTGAAGGCACACGATGGATTGTTAGACAAAAAACACTGAAGGCACACTTTCCTTTGGGAAAAGGTTTTGTGCCACCACCGGGAAAGGGTATCACCATTGTATCACCGGCAAGCTTCACATTTGGATGTAGTATGTTTCGAATGTACGCAACCGATGTGCTGGTGGGAAGCAGAAAGGAGTTTTTAACAGATATACCCTTTAATCACGTGGTTGGAGACAAAGCCTTTGCAGAGAGCATACATGCCATAGCGGGAAAATACGACTACTACGTGGTAAATGGTAGTAAGGGGATGGAGCAGTTTGTGTATAGCATAGTCAGAGACAATGTATATGTGTCCCTTGAGGAGTATATGGCATGTGGTATTGGGGCATGTAAAGGCTGTGCCGTGAATACTAAAAAGGGTATAAAACATGTATGCACCGATGGGCCAATATTTAGGGGTGATGAAATATGGTTCTAAAAACACCGCTGGTTGTGGCTTCTGGTCCCGGTGGTATGGGAGAGTACCTGTCATTTATCAATCCGCAACATATAGGTGCATACATACTCAAGACCGTTACGCTACATCCCAAAGAGGGTGCCATGCCACCGAGAATACGTGCATCAAGGGAATTTGTTATCAACAGAATAGGGCTGGAAAATCCGGGCATCGATAGGTTGGTAAGAGATATACAAGAGGGCAAATATGAAGTGCTATTTTCATCTGTGCCGGTGATAGTATCCCTTGGGGGGGATAATCCCAAGGAGTATATACAGGTGGCAAGGAGTATAAAACCCGTGATCCACAGGTTTATAGCGGTAGAATTTTTCCTGTCCCAATGTGGAAGCAGGGGGTCTTTCCATTGTGGCAGACAGACAAAACCTGCGGTATATCTTAAAGGAGGTTCGGGAAATTCTTAAGGATATACCACTGATAGGTAAGTTTGGCATAGAGGGAATCTTTGTAGAAGAGGCATCAGATCTTATAGAAGAGTATAGGTGGGACGGGATCACACTGATTAATACCATTAGGGGCATTGTCAAGACAAGCAAAGGATACCTTAGGGGCGGTATCTCGGGGGCTGTGCTAAAACCTATTGGTATGAGGGCTGTATATGAGGTAAGAAGAAGGCATAAGGAAATATTTATTATGGCATCAGGTGGAGTATATACCGGAGAGGATGCAAAAGATTATCTTGAGGTAGGTGCCAATGCCGTTCAAATTGGCTCGGCACTATTTAAAGACCCTTCTATCATAAATGAGATATATACATCTTTACATGACAAATAAGGGGGGATGCATATGAGCAAACCGGTATTAAGTTTAGACATGGATGATCCATTAAAGTTTATAGATTCTTACGGTAGTTTTTCCATAGTAAAGGTAGGACATAACCTTGCCACAGGTGGAAAGGGTATTCTATCGGCACTTGCCGATCGGGGGTTAAAGGTGATACTAGACCTCAAATTTGTAGATATACCATCTACAATCGCACGCTCCATTAGGGCATGGGATCACGAGAGTATTATAGGCTTCACAGTTCACTCGGCATCAGGTATAGACTCTATGAAAGCAGCAAGGGATAGTACAGACAAACATGTATTTGCTGTGATAAAACTCACATCGATAAAGGGAAACCTTGAAGAATATGAGGAGTATATATATCAACTTTACGATATCGGCATGGACTTTGTTTTTCCTGGCAAGTGGGCAATAGTTTTAAGGGAAAAACTAAAGAATGCGGCATTCCTGGTGCCCGGTATACGTATGGAATTACCACCATCAGATCAAAAAGACGTGGTATCCATACAAGAGGTAAAATGCGTGGCAGACTATATGGTTATAGGCAGAGAGGTATATCTCTCTTCTAATCCCCGTGCAAAGATGAAGAAAATAGAGGATATACTGAATATAAGGGGTGAAGAATATGGAAACTGTTATTGAGAAACTACTAAAACAAACAGGTGCTCTCATGAAGGGTCATTTTATACTCTCGTCAGGCAAACACTCAGAATACTACATACAATGTGCAAGGCTGTTTGAAAACCCATCTATCGGTGATACCGTAGGTGCTATGGTGGCAGAACTGATACGCAGATACTCTCCACAAACAGTGGTAGGACCGGCAATTGGGGGTATTCATCTTGCATATGCCGTAGCCAAATATCTTGGCATAAGAAATATATTTGCAGAAAGAGAAAAAGACACAGGTAAGATGGCTCTAAGAAGGGGTTTTACTATATCTCCGGGAGAAAAAATTGTCGTTGTAGAAGATGTCGTAACAACCGGTGGCTCTGTGAAGGAAGTTATAGATCTTTTAAGGGGTAAAGGGGGAGAAGTTGTTGCCGTGGCATCTATTGTTTATAGG
>CAZATH010000077.1:0-7035 GCA_964487995.1 uncultured bacterium | reverse complement strand
TAAAAAATCCCCCTTCCGCGAGGTGCCTTTTTGTTATATAATACTCTACGACCTTCATTTGTGGAGGGGTGACCGAACTGGCTAAGGAGCCGGACTTGAAATCCGGTGTAGGCCTATGAAGGCCGTGCGGGTTCGAGTCCCGCCCCCTCCGCCAAATCTTTACACAATGTTAAGAAAATGCCCTTGACGATATTTGCAATACTTGGTAGTATATCCTTACCCCCTGAGGAGAAGTGTCCCCCGCTTCTCCACAGATGGAAAGAAATGCATCCCCCTAATGGACCCCTTACCCCCAGGGGTCCTTCTCCTCTTTTTGGGTAGAATAAGTAATAGAATATGGGGGTGAAAGAGTATGGACAAAGATATGGATAAGATTATCAATGAAGGAAGGTACCTGTATGATAAGCTAAGAAAACTCTTAAAGGAAGATAAACAACCTGATGCCAATGATGTTGAGAAGTTGAGAGATATTATAGAATTTCATAATAAACGATATTTTATACTAGATGATCCTATAATTTCTGATAAAGAATACGATGCGTTGTTTAGATTGTTGGTTGATATAGAAGATAGATTTCCAGATTTAAAAACGCCAGATTCTCCAACCCATAGAATCGGAGCGCCTCCACGTAAAGATTTGACTGTTGTGGTTCATAAAGTGCCTATGCTTTCTTTGGATAATGCATTTAATTTTGATGAGCTAAGAAGTTTCGATAAAAGGGTTAGAAGTTTGCTGGGTATACAGGGAAATGTGGAATATGTTTGTGAACACAAGTTGGATGGATTGGCTATATCTTTGAGATACGAAAAAGGTGTATTGGTTTTAGGAGCCACGAGGGGAGATGGGTTTCAGGGAGAAGATGTAACCCCGAATGTGAAGACTATTAAGATGATACCTTTGAAGTTGGAAGTTGAAGCTCCGCCACCTGTTGTAGAGATTCGTGGAGAAGTTTTTATGAACTTTAAAGACTTTGAAACACTTAATAGACAACAGAGAGAAAAGGGGGGCAAGATATTTTCCAATCCGCGGAACGCAGCTGCCGGTTCACTCCGGCAACTTGATCCCACAATTACTGCAGAGAGAACGCTCTCCTTTTATCCGTATGGGTTTGGTGAACTTGAAGGTATATCATTTGAATCACATTGGGAATTTTTGATGTGGGCCCAAAAAGTAGGCTTTATCATTAATCCATATACGAAGCTGTGTAATGGAATTGAAGAAGTTATTGAGTATTGTGATTATTGGACTCGACATAGAGGTAATCTTGATTATCCTGCTGATGGGATAGTAATTAAGGTAAATAACATTGAGTATCAAGAGAGACTGGGTTACAAAGCTCGTAGTCCTAGGTGGGCAATAGCATATAAGTTTCCTGCTGAGATTAAAGAAACTGTTGTTGAAGATATTATCGTTAGTGTTGGTAGAACAGGTGTATTGACTCCTGTTGCAATATTGAAACCCGTGGTGCTTGATGGTGCTGTCGTGAGTCGAGCTTCTCTACACAATGAGGATGAAATTAGACGACTGGATGTTAGAGTTGGTGATACGGTTCTTGTTCATCGTGCAGGTCAGGTTATTCCAGAGATTGTTTCTGTAGTTAAAGAGAAGAGACCCAGTGATACTAAACCCTTTGTTATGCCGGAGAAATGTCCTGTATGTGGTGCTCCTGTTGTTAAAGAGGGAGCATATCATAAGTGTACAGGTTTACGATGCCCGGCACAGGTGAAAGGTCGTATAAAGCACTTTGCATCGAGAGATGGAATGGATATAGAGGGCTTAGGTGAGAAGCTGGTAGATACATTAGTTGAACGTCATATCCTTACCGATGTAGGCGATATTTATTACTTAAAAATAACCGATTTGCTAGGGTTAGAACGAATGGGAGAAAAATCCGCTTTAAAATTAATGGATGCTATTCAGCGTAGTAAAAATAGACCTTTATACAAACTCATATATGCCTTGGGCATACCCCTTGTTGGACAGAAAACAGCCTCCTTAATTGCAGAGGAGTTTGGTAGTCTCTTCAAGTTAGGGGGGTATATTGATGAGAAAGATTTAAATGACTTTCCACAGGATGTTGTTGCAAGTATTCTGAAGAGGTACCGTTCTTGGTTTCAAATTATCAATTCCAATAAACCTGAAGATATTCCCGATAAGATGTGGGAGAAGCTAAAAAAGATTGCTCAAAATAAAGTAGAGGATATAATAAATAGGTTGTATTCTATAGAGGGAATAGGGGAGGAAACAGTCAAAGCTATTATTGAAACCTTTTCACAGAAAGAAACCTGGGATGTAATTGAAAAACTTAAAAATGCCGGTGTAGTAATGGAGGAAAGTAGAAGTAGTGGAAATCTTTCAGGAAAGACGTTTGTGTTCACGGGAACGCTATCAAAGATGTCTAGGAAAGAGGCTGCTGATAAGGTTAGAAGGTTAGGGGGCCGTGTTTCGAATAATGTGTCGCGAAAAGTGGATTATGTAGTAGTTGGTGAAAATCCTGGTAGTAAATATGACAGAGCACTGAAATTAGGCTTAAATATTATTGATGAAGAGGAGTTCTTAAGAATGATAGGGGAGGGTATAAATGAAAATCAGGAAGACAATGAAGAGAGTGGTAATAACGGTATTCAGCCTCTTCTACCTCTTGATTAGTGTATATATACCATCAGTGTATGGAAAAACATATCAATTTGGTAGGTATACCCGTATCAACGATATATATGTAAGTGCTGGAAAGATATGGATAGCAACTGATAATGGTATATACCAAGTTACTAAGGATGGGTATATTATTACCGCCATTGATACTGACTACGGATTGCCTGACCTTTATGTAAAGAAGTTAATTGTTGATGGTAAAGGGAGAATTTTTGCTCTTACATCTGTCGGTTTATCTGTTATTTATACCCATAAGAAGGTTTCTCAAAATTTTTCTGATCATGAAGGATTACCCATGGGAGCATATCAGGCCCTTGCCATTTCTTCAAATTATGTTGTGGTAGCATCTTCTGAGTATTTGTGGGTATTGAATATGCAAACCGGCAAAAGATATACCGCAAGGGTTAGCTCCTACATCAATGATGTTAAGATTGTAGATGACAAGATTTATGTTGCTGCTTATGATGGGTTGTATGAATATACCAATAGGGCTACGTTTGCGAGAAGTATTTTGAATTTTAGGTCTAACAATATTACCCGATATGGAGATTACTTGTATGTTGCTACAGACAAAGGGATATATAAGATTCATATTCCCGGGCTTGCGGTTAGTAAGGTTAATGAATTAGGAGTTTCTTCTGATGTGAGACAGGTAATATTTTCTGGTATGGGAGATCTGGTAGCTGTTTACGGTAATGAGATCATGGTAAAACCTATTAATGGTAAATCTTATAAACTATCCATTGGTGTGACAGGAAACGTGATTACTGCTGCAGCTTCCTATGGAAAACAAAATATTTTAGTAGCATTGGTGGGAGAAAAAAATGCGGGTTTATATATCATAGATAATATGTTTTACGTACGACAACTTATCGGTATTGATGCACCTGTTCGTAATAATGTTGTTTCGTATATTAAACCAGAGAACATGTCGGTTGTGTGGTTTAAATATGGAGAAGAGTTGTATTGGTTTAGTAGTCCGGGTAGATTTTATCATTTCAAATTTATGTCTGCTGATCGTAAACCCATTGATAGTTCTATTATATTATCTATCTCTCCATGGATTACGGGAGATAAGCTAGCGTTGGGAACAGTGCTTGGCTTCTATGTTGGAAATAAAATCAGTCGAGTGATGTCACAGGTTGATATTTCATCTTTTATCTCAGAAAGTATAGTTGACGTTGATACGGATGGAAAGGGAAATTATTTTATTTTGACCCGTAAATATCTATATGTATATAACGCCTATACAGGATACTTTAAAAGGCTCTTGTTGCCCAAGGGAGAATACGCCTATGATGAGTTTTATTATGATGGCGGGATTTATATCGCTACTACTAAGTCTATATTGAAGTATGTAGATAATGTGATAGTAGCATATCATAGCCTTGATTACGGGGCTACGCATATTGTTGGGACTTTAGGGGGAATTTGGACTATCAGCGATGGAAAACTTATCTTTTTAGATAGACGTTTAAAAAAGATTGTTCCAATAAAGATATTCGATAAACTAAATGTTGTTGATATTGATAGTTGGCAGCACTATTTGGTAGTGGCTACTGATAAGGGGGTATTTCTTTATAAAGGGGGTAAAATCTGGGGAGTTTATACTGCAGAGGGAGGTATGCTTTCTTCAAATTTAGTCACAAGCATTGCGGTTTGGAATGAATATTTGGTCGTGGGTACCAGAAGTGGATTGTCGGTAATCAGTATGAATGAAAAATATATTCCCTTTAGAGATGTGCGCACTTTAAGTGATGTTCAGTGGCTGAGTCATATGGTTGCTCTGGGAATAGTAAAGGGTACAACAGATGGCAGCTTAATGTTGTATAAACCGATTACCAATGAGCAGCTTGTTGTGTTGCTTGCACGCACTTTTAATATATCTTCTTCTACGTGTAAGGTTAATAATGCCCATGTGTGGGCTGTACCTTATATATGTGGTTACTTTAAAGGAAATGTGCCTAAAGATGTTAATTGGAAAGAACCCTTGTCACAAGATCTTTTATCTAAGTATTTTTCGTTTTTAGTGATACCATCTCGTGGTGGGAGGTATTTACGAATAGATGTGTTTAGGTTTCTGTATAGTTTGATATATTCTAGTGGTCTATGGAGGTGAGCTTAATTGGATATTAAAGTTGACAAGAATTTAGTAAGAAAAATAGCCGATATGGCTATGTTGGAGTTTTCAGAAGAAGAGTTAGAGGAGTTTGTTGATTATTTTAGCGAGATGTTTGATGTATTTGAAATCTTAGGAGATGTATCTCTTGACTATGAGATACCTGCCACATTGCCGACACTTCATGACGATCAACCTGAGAGTAGGATTGATTATCATGATCTCTGGATGAGGTTCTCATTGATGAAAAATGGATATTTGCTTGTTCCACCTATTAGAGGAGGAGATGACAAATGACGGTTAAGCAGCTTATACGGGCATTTAGAAATGGTGCAACAACACCTCTTGAATATATGGAAGCAGTGCTAAATACGATTAGAGAAAAGGAAAAGATGATTAATGCCTTTACCCATATTCAGCAAACAGATACACTTCTAAAAGAAGCAGAGATGTGGACAGAACGTTATAAAAAAGATATTGATCTACCTCCACTTGCAGGAGTACCTATTGCTATCAAGGATAATATTGCCGTCAAAGATATGCCTCTTACATGTGCAAGTAAAATTTTACAAGAGTTTATTTCACCTTACGATGCCACAGTTATAGAAAAACTAAGAAATGCTGGTGCTATTATCGTTGGAAAGACTAATATGGATGAGTTTGCCATGGGTTCTAGTACAGAATACTCTATCTTTGGTCCCACCCATAATCCGGTGGATATAGATAGAGTTCCCGGTGGATCTAGTGGTGGTTCTGCTGCAGCTGTTGCTTCGGATATGGTACCTCTTGCGTTAGGTAGTGATACGGGTGGTTCTGTGAGGCAACCTGCTTCCTTTACTTCTACTGTGGGAATCAAGCCGTCTTACGGAATGGTTTCCCGTTATGGATTAGTAGCCTTTGCATCTTCGTTGGATCAGATAGGTGTTTTTGCCAAAAATGTTGAAGATGCTGTCTTATTGGCCCGTATTATTGCAGGAAAAGATCCCTATGATGCTACTTCACAGAATTTAGATGTGCAGAGCCCTTTAGACGGTTTAATGGAGATAAATGATGTGAAAATAGGTATTTGGAAAGAATTAGAAGAGCATCCTGCGGATAGTGAGATTATGAAGGTTTGGGAAGAGGTAATATCTAAAGCATCTAAGCAATTTGCCATGATTCCTGTTTCTCTACCAGACTTGGCATCTGGTATTGCCTCTTATTATCTTATTGCTCCTGCTGAAGCATCAGCTAATCTTGCAAGATATGATGGTGTTAGATATGCATGGCGTGTTCTGGATGCCAAGACCTATAGGGAAATGGTTAAAAGAACGAGAACTATAGGCTTTGGAAAGGAAGTTAAACGACGTATTATGATAGGAACGTTTGCCTTATCTGCAGGGTATCAAGATGCTTTTTATAAAAAAGCAGTTGCTATGAGATACCGAATAATGAAGAACTTTGAAAATGCTTTTAATAATGTAGATGTATTACTTGTTCCCACCTCACCTAAACTTCCTTGGAAGATAGGCCAGGAAATGTCTCCTTCTGAAGTGTATAAGGCCGATTTGTATACTATACCTGTTAACTTAGCCGGTTTACCAGCTATTTCTATTCCTGCTGGATATGTTAATGGACTTCCTGTTGGTATCCAGGTGATCGGAAGATATGGTGAAGATGAGAAAGTATGGGCTGTTGCCGATAGGTTATTTAGATTGTGGAGGTGACGTTTGTGAATTACTACGTTCATATAGGATTTGAAGTACATATTAGATTGGATACAAAGACTAAAATGTTTTGCTCTTGTTCTACAGAAGAGGGGGAGCCTAATACCCATATATGCCCTGTTTGTTTAGGATATCCGGGTGCATTACCTGTTCCTAACAAAGAGGCATTTAAATATGCTGTTAAGATGGCAAAGGCTCTAAATGGTAAGATCAACAAAAAAATTATATTTGCTAGGAAGAATTACTTTTATCCTGACCTTCCCAAAGGATATCAGATTACTCAACATGAACCTCCTTTAATGGAAGATGGTTACTTGATATTAGCTGAAAGTGGTAAGAAAATAAGAATTCAGAGGTTGCATGTGGAAGAGGATGCTGCCAAAACCTTATATGATAGTGAGACAGGTAGACAGGGTGAGAATGCATATTTGATGGTTGATTACAATAGAAGTGGTGTTCCATTGGCTGAGATTGTTAGTTATCCTGATATTCATTCTCCCGAGGAGGGAGTGGAATATTTAAAAACATTACAGGCTCTTGCTAGGTATCTTGGT
>CAZATH010000076.1:0-7072 GCA_964487995.1 uncultured bacterium | reverse complement strand
GAGAGAATATATATTCCAGGTTTATGGATATGGTTTATGAATATAAAAAACGATTTTTTCCACTCGAAATTCATATCTGCAATAGTGCTTCTCTTTTTTATCTAAATGGATGTGAGGATACTACTATGGTGAGAACTGGTGTGGGTCTTTATGGATATATTGAGGTTAATAGCGTTTTGCCGATGCTAAAACCTGTTATGTGGCAAATGGCTGAAGTTATTGGGGTAAAGAGAATCAAGCGAGGGGAAAGTGTATTTTATGGAGAAATTGCTTCAAAAGATATGAATATTGCATTTGTAAGAGCTGGTTATGGAGATGGTTATGTGGGTGGAAGATATGCTTACCATTTATCTGCAAACACTTATCTAGAGAGGGTATTTCATCTGACCATGAATGTATCTGCTTTTGATGTGAAGGATAGCGAAGTTAAAGTTGGATCCAAGGTAATATTGATGGGCAATAAGACTGGTATCAGAGCTGATGAAATTGGCATGTGGACAACGTTTTCTACTGAGCAAGTGTTAACAAGGGCAGGGCTTTCCCCTAGGAAAGCCCTGCCATCTGATATTAAATACCTCTTACAATCATAACAGGTGTTTGTTGATCTTGATTGCCCGCTGGATTGTCCATCAGAACTTCCTCTAAGAGTTGTTTGTCTACACCATTAGATGCACCTACAACCCATGCACCTGTTAAATCGTTGGCATCTACAATTGCAGCTTCTACACCTGTGATTTCTTTTATTTTGTTGGCAACTGCATCGGAATCTTCAGGTCCTAAAATGATGTAATAATCGTAGGGGGCTAGGCTTGCAGGCATATCATCTATGAGAGCTGCTTGATCACCTGCTGCCATATAAAATCTTCCCCTTTTTCCTGTTATTCTGCCTATAGCTCCTGCTACTGCAGCCTTGAGTATTGGTAGTGTACCGGTTTCTTCCAATAAAACCTCCATAGCCATGGGATTGGCTAGTGGAGCAAGTAGTGCAAATGGTTCCCCATGGTGTTCTCGTAGACTATGAAAGGGATTCCTTTTTTCTACAAATGAGGCTAAGAACCAGGAAAGATGACCATATCCTACGCCATCTGCCATGTAGAACATTCCCTCGGTTATGGCTGCGACGCACGATGCTATAACAATAATATCTCCCTCTTGTCTAATTTCCCGTGTGTACATGTCCGCTATATCCCATATTTCATCTCTTTCATCTACAATTTTGGTTTTAATGGGTATTTTTTTCACATGAGGGTATTTTCTTTTTACTTCGGCAACCCATTTGTGCTCCCTGCTATCAATTTCTTTACCAAATACATCTTTATACATCTGTCTAAGCTTATAATATTTGGGAGATACTGCTATTCCCATTTCCATAATATGTTGAGCTTTATCTTCCCTGCCTTTGAGTAAATATATGGTGGCCAAATTGATAAAGTCGCTTTCATAAAAGTTTGATGGGGTGAGTGCTAAAAATTTTTCGTATATTTCTAACGCTTTGTCTATTTCTTCCCTTTCCATGTATACCTTGCTTAATCTCTTGTAGACGTATCTTGCAGGATCTATAGTGCTCTTGGTAATCTCTTCTTCTCTCTTTAGAACACTTTCCCATATTGTGATCCCTTTATCTTTTTCATCAAGAAAGAAATAATACAGATCTCCCAAAAATATTAGAGCCCATAAATTTCCAGGTTCTAGGGTCGTATACCTTTCGTACAATGTTACTGCAAGATCTTCCTTATGTTCTTTGAGTAGGAAGAATGCATACAACCTTGTAAGGCGAGCATCGGCTTTTAGATCAAGATGTTTTTTTACGGCACGTTTGGCAAGCTCGTGATATCCTTGTTTCCATAGGTAACGTGCTCCTCTGTAGACAATGTAGGTGTTGTCTACATAGCCAGATAGTATATACCGAGCGTATTTACGATCTGATAGTTTCTTTAGACCTAAGAAGTCAAATAACCTACCGTAGAGCAATTTTCATCACCTCTGTATTACTAGAATTAGCCACACAAAAAGTAACATTAGCATATACTCAATTACCATGATATCAAGTTTTTCTAAAATACGTGGTAATGGTCTGGATTTATACCATTTAAACAAGATATATCCTAAAAAAATTATTGCTAATGCTTCAGTTACCGATGAAGCCGATATTGCCTTTGCAATCCAAATATTGGGTATAAAGATTAGTATTGCCAATATAGTGTATGACATGTTCAATTTAATTGTTTTACCTACATAGCCGATGTCTAACACTTTAAACATACTTGCTGCCGTTGCAATGGAAGCTATAATGAGAAATATTCCCCACAGTTGAAATTGATGGACTATCAGAGTTTTGCTAATAAAACCACTAAAGAGAGGGAAACCCATAATGGACAATGCTCCGATCATCATGAAGATATATCTGTACATTGGAAATTTGCTATGTTTAAGTGCTTCGATACTATGATGACCGGTATCCTCTATCTGATCACCAATGGTAAGAAATAACAGGGCTTTGGCTATACCATGGTTTAGGGCGTGAATAGAACCATATAGAGGGCCACCTACTAATACAAATCCCATTTGGGACATTGTAGAGAATGCAAGCAACCTTTTGGCATTTTCTTCGTGATAAGCCATTATGCCTGCTATTATGGCGGAAAGGAATCCTATTATATAGATTATGGAGTTGATATTACCTAATATGCCCGATGTTGCCAATCTAAACAATACAATGCTTCCCATTTTGACAAAACTGCCGGATAGAATAGCAGATACCTCAGTTGGAGATAAACTATGTGCAGCCGGCAGCCACATTGATATAGGAAATATACCGGCTTTCAATAAAATTGGAATAACGAGCATGGCCACGATGATAGGTGGAAGATGAGATGATATTTGGGTAATATCCAATGAGCCGTTTGTTAGGTATATGATGCCTACTGCTGTAAGGTACATAGTGAATGCGAAATAGCTAATCATAAGGTATTTTAGGGAAGCCCACAAATTATGCCAATCTTCCTTGAGGGAGATTAGTATGTATGCTATTATTGATGATAGTTCTAACATTACGTATATATTGAATAGATCCATTGTAATAGCAGAGGTATTAAAGGTAGCAAGGAGAATTGAGGTAAGAAAGTAAAATAGAGGTGGATAATTTTTCCTAAAAGAGGAGATAAGGCTTGTTCCGACAACACTTAAGAATAGTATGAGGTAAATGGATGAGAGCATATCAAATCTTAAATGTATGCCTCTTAATAACCATCCGCCAGGGTATTCATCAATGGGCATTTTTCTGATTATCATTATTAAAACTGTAAGATCCAGAGAAAGGAGTAAGCCAACCAGCAATCTTTGAAGTATTTTACTTCTAATGAGTAAAAACAGTGGTGCTATCGACATTGGTATTAATGTGAGTAATGATGGATAGATATAGTTGTTAATGTTCACGATCCATATCCTCCTGTAGCTTTTTGCTACTTAGTGTTCCCTTTTTAAGACTAATGAGCATCGTAAAGACGAGAGCCAGTGACATGGTTGCAAAACTTATTACAATAGAAGTAATGATAACCGCCTGAGGTAGAGGATCTGCGTATGGACCTTTGACATTGAGAATTGCAGGTATTCGGCTATTGATACCCGCAATGGAAACGAATAACATTACTACTCCTGCATTCATAATTCCCAGAGAGAGAAGCTTAAGTAATATATTGTCTTTCCATATGATACCAATTCCACCTATGGCAAATATGATCATAGAGAGTGCTATATAGCTCATTAAAATACCCCCCTATGCTTGATAAAACTTTGTGCTATGGTAATTGCCCCAATGAGCACTTTTATACCAATAATGGTATCTACAATGGGAATAATTCCCCCGCTAATGATGTGTCCCGGTGTGCCGAGGGGTAAAAAGTTACTCAGTGGAGATTTACCTAACATTAAAGGATATAAAGCTATGATAAATACTCCAATAAGGAGCATCATTTCCCATTTATTGATAATATGGTGGGGAAATTCCTTTTCTATGTCATCCATGCTCATTGTGAGGAATACCAGGACAGCGCCCGTTGCACCTACTATTCCCCCGACAAATCCTCCTCCCGCACTGATATGTCCTGCGACGGCAATATACAAGCCTGTTATCAGAGAGGCACCAAATATTAAGTCGGTGTATATGATGATGGCTTTTTCACGCATAGGTCTGTGAACTTCTATGCTAGGTAACTTTTTCAGGAAGAAGCCGACACCTTGTACAGCGATGGTAAAGACTAGAATTTCAAAGAGTGTGTCGAATAACCTATAGGCAAGATAATAAGAGGCTATGATGTTGATTGCCCCCGTATCTTTAACAGCGTGTTTTATGTTGTCTATGTGTTTCGGGGTTACATTGAGAGAAGAAGTTAATAGTATTACAATGAAAAGTGAGAAGAGAGCTATTGACATGTACTTAGCCCATTTCATTTTGTTCACCTACCAAAAAATCCTCTAAACTTTCATAGATGTCTTCACTTTCATTTTTAATATATATAGCAAATCCCTTAAGGTGATATGGTAGTGGAGTGTATCCTGGAAGCGATACATCATGTTTTAAACCACCACATATAATGTCAAAATCAAACGAAGGATCCTCTAAAGTATCTTTGGTGGTAGGTAAGCTGGCTATGCGCGTAATTTCAAGGTGCATTGCGTTCCTATCTGCAAATCTCTTAAGCATGGTGTATTCGCTGCCTCTAAATTGGTTTTGTTCCCTGTAGAAAAATGGAATCTTTCTAATGTATGCCACTTTAATGGCTCCCCTGTGTTTTATGGCAACGATATAGATAAATGTAGTGAATACTGCCCCTAACGTTGCTTCTGCCATTGCTACATCTGGTGCTCCCATATAGTAATAATATGTGGCCATCGTTATGCTGAAAGCTCCCATATAAATAACAGCCCTCATAGGGTTTTTACTAACTATTACCATTGTTGCAAAAAGTATACCCATTGTTCCCAGTACAATTTCCATATTTATCTATCCTTTCCGTAGGTAGAATGCCCTTGCCAATATATGGCTTGTCATGGGTCCTAATATGGAATAGAGAATAAGTAGGAAAATAGATTTCCATATATCGTGAAAACGGAGAGAGACACCCATAAGGAACAAAAGCATACCAATTGTGTCAGAAATTGTTAGTAGGTGTAACTTTTCCATGAAATGCTTTTTATACCATAGTCCTATTGTTCCTATCAACATAAGAAGACTTCCCAGCCATAGAAGTAAAGATGAGATGAGGGTAATCATGTTAATATCCTCTCCTTGACTGAAAGTACGCAAGTATAACTAGCCCCCCTAAACTTAGCATCATATATGCTATAGCAGCGTCTATTGCCCATTCAGCATTCATCATGAGCGAAAATAAGATCATTAGAGAGATTAGTTTGACTGTTAGACTACTGTAACCCAATAATAGTTCCCAAGTGTTATTAGCTTTTATCATGTAAAAACCGCTTATCAATGCTGCTATTAGGATAATATAGGTTGCTAACATTTTGGTCTTACCTCGTGAATGTATAGTTCTCCGGATTGACTATCGTAGTCAAATACAATGCTCAGTGGTGTTGCAGTGATATTGATTGTGTTGGAAAACACATCTTTAGGATGTACTTGAATGTGAAGAATTTTTCTTTTTAAAGGTGAAAAAAAACATACTATGAGGAGAAAGCTTTGATAGATTCCCTTTACAATTGTAATAGGATACTTATTCAATGTGCGAATTACATCTCCTAAATGACTGTGTATATCTCGCTTTTCTAATATCCAACTAACCAAAATGGATAGTATAAGACCAATAAATAGGTCTTCACTGCTTCTACCACCCATTATGTACCATATGATTGTAAGGAATACTATCCACATACTTTTATTTTAAACGATAAATGCTTGTATACGTGTATTGCTATATAGTACTTGACATCGAGAGAGTTATTTGATATACTAACTTTCGCAAGGTCGCGGGGTGGAGCAGCCTGGTAGCTCGCCGGGCTCATAACCCGGAGGTCGCGGGTTCAAATCCCGCCCCCGCAACCAATATTCAGTGGCGGCGTAGCTCAGAGGTAGAGCAGGCGGCTCATACCCGCCGTGTCCGGGGTTCGAATCCCTGCGCCGCCACCATTTTGCTTTTGAAAAAAGTTTTATAGGTGTAAAATAGGATGGGAAATATTGTTTGCAAGAGGTGACGATGTTGATAGAGGTCGATATTGAGAGTTTGGAATATATGGGAGATTTATTGGATGAATATCTGATTAGAGCATTGTGGATATTATACACGATGTTTGATGTCTATCCTCCGTATGGATTCCATCCCCATTTTGAAGAATTGGTCAATATGACTTATGAAAAGTTATCAAGCGGAGCGTTGGATGTTAAATTTATACTATCGACAGACAATGAAGTTGAAGGAGTTATCTTTATTGGTTTAGATTCTTTAGGAATGATTGTATCTCGAAGAATTATTTATCTGCGATGGATAAAGAAGATAGAGGTGTGAGGAGGCGGATCTTATGTTTGGAAGGAAAGCAAAGATTGTTGTGACGATGGGACCGGCATTGGAGAGTGAAGAGCGTATTAAAGATGCTATAGTGGCAGGAACCGATGCCTTTAGGTTGAATTTTTCACATGGCACACATGATGAGCATTATAAGAGATTTACATTAGTAAGGAAAATATCTGAAGAGATAGGAAGATATATTCCTATAATTCAAGATATTCAAGGACCTAAAATACGTATCAGAGAAATTGAAGGCGAGCAGTGTGTTTTGAAGGATGGAGACCGAGTTATTCTTTCATCTGAGGGTAAAGTGGGAAATTGCCGTGTGTTATATGTAGATTATCCTTATCTCGAGCAAGATCTTAAACCGGGGGCATGTGTTTTTATAGATGATGGAAAGATCAAGCTATCTGTTGTCGATGTTTCTGATAAAGGAGTTGTCTGTGAAGTTATCGCTGGGGGTGTTGTTAAACCTCATAAAGGTGTTAATATTGTCGGTGTGAATTTAACGATACCCAGCGTTACTGAAAAAGATAAGAAAGATGTTTTGTTTG
>CAZATH010000075.1:0-7150 GCA_964487995.1 uncultured bacterium | reverse complement strand
TATGAGCATCAAATGATTGAGATTTAAGAAGTTCATTTCGTTTTCTAACCCATGCCATATATTCCGTATATTCTTTCCTAAAATCACTATGGATTCTCAACATTAGACGCATCAGCATACGTGTAAACTCTGAAGGAACCATAATCTTATCGGCTTCTATTCTAAGAAAGAGTACTGCTCTATACCGATATGGATTATCCTTTTTGGGCATCTTTTTATCGTTTAAAAACCATTCGCTCTTTACAGAACCATTATCCTGTCTTGTAACCACAAAGCGAAGTATTTTATCTGAAGACAACACCACAGAAGACATGGCCTGTTTTCTACCGTGCGTAATAATATCACCAATCGAAGATGTTCTAAATGATTCTCCTGTCAAGGCGCTATATATAGCTTCTAAGAGGTTTGTTTTACCCTGCTGATTTTCTCCATTTATCACCAAAACATCAATATCGTTTAAAACCCAAGAGGACAGGTTTCTGAGATTTCGAAAAAACATATAAGAAATCTCAGAAATCCTGTCCATAAGAAATAATCACCTCATAGACATCCTGGCCCAATAATTTACTAATTTCTTTATATAGCTCCAGAACTCTAACAACGGCATCCTGGGTAACCAACCCTTTTTTAAGTTTTTCTCGCCAATCATCCATCATACCTAGTTGATCCACAATAACCGGTCCCCTCGCCATATTGTCAACACATGCCACAATTTTTTCTTCCAATGTAGTCGGTATAAAATCTCTCGCAGGCAATCCCAATGAACGTGCTATATCCTTAGGAATCCCAGCTCCTAAATGGTTTCTAATAATTTCCTGAACTTCTTCGCTATAACCCCAATCTGCAGCAATAGCAGCCCCTACAAGTCCATGATAAATACCATGGGTATAGGATCGACCTATGTCGTGAAGCAGCGTTCCTTCGAGCAAAGTTCTTATTTTGAGCGAGTATCCTTTTCGCATTAATGTTTTAGCTACACGAGCCACCCCTTCCGAAACGGCCAGAATATGGTGTCTTACACCTAAAGACAACCTCTCTTTATCGTAAATATCAAATAGCTCACCTATTTCATATGGCACATAACTTTGCCAGAGTTTCAACAAGATATTCATTTTCTTTTTCAGCTCCTACAGTAATCCTTAACCATCCTGGTAAGCCATATAAACTTGTTTCGTTAACAAGTATCTTCTTCTCTTTTAACTCCCTTTTTAGGAGCTTAGCATCTTTGCCACACGTTGGCTTAACCATCATAAAATTGGCCTCTGGATTACCAGCAATTTCAAAACCAAGACTGCGCAACTTAGAAATTAGGAACTCCCTACCCTTTTTGGATAGCCTTCGCACTTTCTCAATATGATCTTTATCACCATAAATAGCATATGCCATAGCAAGGGCAGCTCTATTCAAAATATAGACTGGCTGATAATTACCAGCTATTTCCCAAATTCTAGGTACCCCTATCCCATAACCGATTCTAGCACCAGCCAAGGAATAAGCCTTAGAAAATGTCCTAAGGATAACTAAATTAGGATACGTTGCGATTAAGTGATGGCTATCATAGTGGTAGTTAGGATTTTCTACATATTCATAATATGCCTCATCCAATATTACCAATACATTAGGTGGAATATTGTTGAGAAGTTTGATTAGATCGTCTCGTGTCATTATTGCACCGGTAGGATTATTAGGACTACAAAGTAATATAACCTGTGTTTTTTCATTTACCAAAGCCAGAATCTTATCTACATCCATTCCCCATGTCCCTTCATTATCAAACACAAGATATCTAGCCCCCGATGCCAATACAGCTGAAGGATATGCTGCAAAACTCACTTTGGGTGCAATCACCTCTCCAGAGGCATCTGAAAAAGCATACAAAAGGGTGTATATGAGCAAGATAGATCCCCCTGATAAAAACACCATATCCGAAGTTAGTTTTAAGCTTGTTGCTATTTTCCTTCGTAATGAATATCCATCTATTTCAGGATAACGGTTAATAGAATTAATAGCCCTATATCCTGCCTTGATTACCCTATCAGGGGGGAGAACAAAGTTCTCATTAAGGGAGAGGCGTACATAGTCCTCTCCCATTTCCACTATATCTTTAAACCTATAAGGAGGTATATCCCCCCTACCCATCCCCCTCATCGGTTCACTCTCCTTCTTTACCAAGCAAGTCTTTTAAATACTCCCCTAATCTATAAGAACCTTGAGGTTTGTCATCATCACCAAGAAAAGGTTTTACCTCTTCCTTTTCTTTCTCCTCTTCAAGTACCCTTATAGAGAGCTTAACCACTCTATCCTTATCATCATATCTTGTTATCTTAGCTTCTACATCAGTATTCACTGGATACTTTTCCTCTATATTGTCTATCTTATCCTTAGACACCTGCCCTTTAACAATAAAGCCTATAACGCCGGGAGCAAGTTCTAACTCTAATCCATCATCCCTAATTGCCTTAACTTTACCTTTCACAACAGAACCAGTTGGATTTTGTTTTTTATATTCCTTGTAGGGATCCGGCATAGCATCCCTTATACTTAATGTCATCTTTCTTTGAGAGGTCATAATACCTCTTATTTTTACCTTAACTTTATCTCCCACTTTAACGACATCCTCTATCTTCTCGAAAGGAATCCAGGAAATATATCCCTTGGGAACCAGACCTTCCACACCTTCTCCTACTTCCACAAATACACCGAAATCCTTAATGGCCTTTACTATACCTTCTACAATACTTCCCACTTTATAATGCTCTTCAATATTCTCCCATGGATCTGGTAAGGTTTCCTTGATACTAAAAACAGCTTTTTGATTTTCTACATCAACTTCTTTGACCACTGCCTTTACATAATCTCCTCGTTTAAACAATTCCTCAGGGCTAAAAACTTTCTTCCACGTCATTTCACTACGGGGAACAATACCAACTATATTGCCCACACGAACTACCAATACCTTGGGGGTAACTTTCAAAACGCGGCCAGAAACAATACTTCCTACAGGATTTTTTTCCGCAAAACGCTCCCAGGGGTTAGGTTTAGCAAGCCTCATGCTAAGCTTAATTTCCTCTGTTTCCGGATCAATATCCATCACATAAGCCCGTACTACATCTCCTCGTTTAACAAAACTCTGTGGATTTTTAATTTTACGCCAATCCAATTCATCAAAGGGAACCTTACCTATAACTCCTTTTTCTAACTCAACAATAACCTCTTCATCGGTTACCCTAACCACTCTACCCCTAACAATATCACCTGGTTTGGTTTTTTCGAAAAATTCCTTCTTTCTTCTCTCCATTTCATCTTTTAAGACAGCCTTAGCAGATAGAACAGCATCTCCACGGCGGGGATTAACACGTAAAACTTTAACTCTTAGGTTTTTACCAACATACCGTTCTAATCTTTCAGGAGGCACAAAACGTGTGTCAAGTTGCGAAGCAGGTATAAATCCCCTTATATCATGTCCAAAATCTACAATAACACCCTTCCTATTAGGATCAACCGAAGTGGGTTTCACTCTTATAATTTCTTCTTCGTTTCTTGCCCTTATAAGCTTTTCAATAATTTCTCTTCTAAACAAATCTTTTTGAGATACTTTTATAATAGTTGTACCCTCATTAGGGTCCCTGTAAATACCACTCACAACAACCTTTACCTCGTCACCTTCTTGAATTTCACCTTTCCTAAGTTTGTTGGCAAGTTCATCTGTCATCTCCTCTATAGGAAGATGGGCATCATATTTTGTGCTTCCAACACTTAGCCATAATCCCCTGTCATCGACCACTACAACTTTGGCATCGATAATTTCACCTCTTCTGGGCAGTCTCTCCTGCCCTCCAAATCCTTCCATTTCATTTAACTCTCCCACGAGACATACCTCCTTTATTACAAACTAGCTAATTTTCAAAATATATACCTTTAATATACCATACCCCATTTTCTTTACACATCAAAAGATGCTCTCTCACATCAACATACTTCCATTTAAGAATGGGCTTTGTAGGATCTTGACTTGAAACCTTATACAAGCCGTAGCTAATATAAGCCCTGTCCCCTTTAATATTAAGGGTAGCAATATGTGATACTATCCATGCATAATTACTATCTCCTGCTGGATCATGAACCATAATATCATATGCATCTATGTAATCTTTAATACTCTCATCCGCCTTTGAACATAACATTGATTCAAGGTGATTAGTATTGGCAGCCATACGTGCTTCTAGAAACTCATAAGCAGTCCAACTGGCATATTTCCTCTGTCTCTTGAAATCACAGACTTTCCAACCATTTTTTTCTTTGCATACTCTAAGGACAAAATCAACTTTAACATCGACCCTGCTATTTGATAGGGTTTGAGATTCTGGAAAGGTTATAGTAATTGGACCATCATAAGAAAATACGTAAAATGTAGATGTTTTCACCAACCTCCACTCACTAATAGGAGGAACTTCCATTTTTAGTTGTGGTTTCAGCATAGCCTTGGGAAGACCTTTATCTTTAGCTATATTGTCTGCAAGCACACCTAGAGCATGGGATACAGCTTCATAATATCCGCCATTTTCTTTCCAAAAAGATTGGGTTGTGTATCTCTGCATATCAGTTGAACGATACTCGGTGAAAGCATCTATAAATCTTGCCGCTATTTTCTCAGGAGAATTGTTGTAAGTTAACCATAACTTATATCCTATAAAAATGATAACAAGAGATACAATCAATATTAGTGTAACTAAAATTCCAACTTGCCTTCTTTTGGCTACAAATTCCGCGTTTGTTCTCTTTTTATTTTTCGACATTCTCTTCTCCCTCCTCTATCAAACAATTTGCACGACGCAAAATGTAAACCCAGTAAGCCTTACCTCCTTTAATACCCTGTTTGCCAGATAACTTCCGCAACTTGGCAATTAGTTTCCCCCCTCTTATACCCTCTTTTTCACATAAGTCTTTAGCAAGCATATAGTCATCTTGTGGTAAATATGGTTCTCCTGCAATCTTTTTACCTTCCTGAGTAAGTTTAAGAAGCATCTTTGCTTTATCTGTAAAAACAATATATCCATGTTTTTCCAACATATCAATGAAAGCTTTGAAATTAGGGAAACCCCACTCTCGTTCTTGGAAGGAACCAAAGTGTAAAGAAAGCAACTCTTTTAAGATAGATGGGCTTAGTTGGTAACCCATCTCTTCTGCCAGATAAGCAAGCTGAAGGGTAACTTTCAGTAGCATCTCCATATCAACTTGCTCTTGAATCTGAAGTATTAACTTAATATCTGGATCGATATCTTTATACGTAAACACGGCATCTGCAGCCAAAGACAATGGTCCTGCCAATGCCAGTTCATCAGATATAATATAAACTTTTTTTGAATATTTCTTGAGGAGAAACACCAACGGTAAAAAATCCAAATCACCTGTAACAAGGACATATTTAGTTACCTCGGGGTGGTTCATCAAAGAATCAAAAACATCAACGGCTATTTTCATATCTGCAAGGTTCTTAACGACTTTATTTTCCCCACGCCTAGCAGCATAGGCGTACACAACATCAACTCCCTTAACATGTAAATAGTTAATGATACTTGAATACAATCCCCACGATGCATAAGCCCGTATATACACAGATTCATTGTGGGGAAAAGTATTATTAAGAAACAGTTCTAACTTATCAAAGAATTCGGAAGGAGCAACGACATATCTCTCCAGGCTTTTCACTAGATTCTCCAAATCAATAAAAACATGAACTCCCACTATGACACCTCCTACTCTATATATCAATTTACTATAATATCATATGTGGATAGTAGTAAACTAAGCAAATTAATAGAAAAATCGGCTCAAGGCGATGAAGAAGCATTTGAACTATTGCTGAAAGAAATTATACCTGTGTTATACAGAGATATAGGTAGGTATCTTTCCAATCAGCACGATATAGACGATGTGATTCAAGAAACGATATGGAAGATATGGTCATCAATAGATAAAGTTTCAGCTAAACGAGAACCCCTGGCATTCTTTAGAAAGATAGCCTACAACACCCTAATGTCCTTTTACAGAAAAAGAAAAAAACAAGAAATATACATATCACCTGAAGAGTTTATGTCTATTGCATCTTCAAACAAAACGGAAGAAAAATATGAAGAAGAACATATACAACTTCAATCTCAACTTTATAAGCTCCTCGATCAACTACCACCACGATATAAAAAGGCAATAACAATGAAATACATAGAAGAAAAAGATTATGAGGAAATTGCCAAAGCAATGAATATCTCATATGGGGCAGCTCGCCAACTTGTATCACGGGGCTTAAAAAAATTAAAAAAACTGGCAGGTGATAATAATGAGCGATCTCCCAATAAGTAACAAATACATTGCATCATTTAAAGAGCATAAAAGAAAAAACAAGAGAAAAAGCATTCTTACCATATTCATGATTATGCTAGTTAGTAGTATTTTATCCTTTATACTAGTAGACTATAGCTTTCCAATTGCCATTGATAAATTGGGATTTCGAATAAACTACTACCTATTAATAATAGGTATAGCATGGCAAACTATATCTCTGTTATCTCCCAACCATCATATACCAATGTTAGCAGCTATCCCTCCTCATCGTAGGAAACCCCTTTTCGGAAAAAATCTGACACGAATCAAAGAACATCATCCCAGGGCAATAACACCACTACTGCATCCGACAATTATGGGACATTTAATTGTATGGATCTCGATACTACCGGGTTCAATTTTGTCATCCATTCTCTTACCTGGAGAAGTGAGAAAATGGAAAACTATACTCGATAAATACGCTGGCATATCCCTCAGCATTGGAGCAACAATATATATCATTTTTTCGTATATTGCTATTTACTGGGATCTAACACTTTTAACAATAAATATTATTAACGCCCTAATAATAGGATTATCTATACCAGGTATTGCATCTTTCTTCTATCAAATCGGAAGTATACTTACACCCAACAAAGGCACACCAGAAAAAACGATTATTGGTTCTATATCCCTCTTCATTTTATGGATAGTTGTGATAATGTTACACTTTCCCTTCCTGGAAAGAATATTATTTGGTATGATTTTCCGCTTAGCAGCAGGTTTTTGGATCATATTACTTTTATATGAATTTAATACAAGATTTTCA
>CAZATH010000074.1:0-7171 GCA_964487995.1 uncultured bacterium | reverse complement strand
AAGATGGCTTTATTTATCCCGGACGATACATAGATATAGAAAAACTTCCAGAAAATAAGTAAAAAAATACTGGAAACTCAAGTCACTGATAGAGGTTAGAAAGGGCAACCTTGTTGTAGCTAATACATACTCTCCCTCTTCATATCCCGACAGATTAACTGTCGACATATATCTTCAAACGCCGGTGGCAATCGCTAACCGCCTCTCATGAAGCCTCTACATTAAACCGTGTATAAGCCCTTATTATTTATTTGCCTACCTAAGAAGTCCGCTAGTATTCTACAAATATCTATCTCACCACATGAGAAGTGGTAAAAAGGAACATCGTCTACCCAAAAAAGCACTTCTTAATCTTCCCATTTTAATGCCAACTAATAAGATAAAAACACTCACAGAAACCCTTATTTTAAAAGCCTATCAAAACCAAGACACATTGCTTATTGATGAAATTATAGAAGGTATAGAAAAATACATAGAAGGCAATGAGAAACAGGCTATACAAACGCTTCAAAGCTTGATATAATCGAACCATGAGACTGGATAAATACCTTGTTTGGTCAGGATTTGGCACCCGCTCAGGTGTCAAAAAACACCTGATAAGGAAAGGTGCCGTCAAAGTAAACGGCAAAGTGGTTAGAGATTCCTCCTACAAGCTGAAAAAGGGGGATGTGGTAGAAGTTTCAGGAGAAATTGTCCCCTGGCCTACCGAGCATATATATATCATGCTTCACAAACCCCAGGGTGTTATCACCGCAACGGAAGACCCCGTTCATGCCACTGTCATGGACCTCATAGACCATCCCATGGCACATAAAATGTTTCCCATAGGTAGACTTGACAAAAACACCGAAGGTTTACTACTCATTACCACCGACGGCATTCTTGGACACAGACTCATATCACCAAAATACAAGGTAGAAAGGGAATACTACGTGGAAACAGAGGGCAAGATAAACGAAGCCATGCTCAGGCAAGCCAAAGAAAACGGTATCATACTGGAAAAAAGTGGCACACTTATGAAGGTAAAAGATTACGATATCATAGAAAATGAAGAAAGCGGTGCAAAACTACTTATGATACTCACCGAAGGGAAATATCATGAGGTTAAACGCATCATCGGTGCCTGCGGAAGTAGAGTTTCATACCTCAAACGGCTAAGATTTGGGCCCATCACCCTTGATGAAGATTTAGAACCCGGCCAGTGGCGCGAGCTGACACCACAGGAGATAAAAGCTCTAAAAGAAAGCGTAGGTATGCAGTAGGGTATAGACTTTTTTCCATATTATCCTACAAGTAAACAATTATGAAAGAAATATATCAATCAGAACTCTATCTTCCCACCTTATCCCTCAAGCCACATCTCCAGAAGACCTATGCCTTTGACCCTATCGCCTTGGCTAACTTCCCACCGGGTGGATATCATGGCATCAAATGAGATAATACCCACATCAAGGGATGCGTGGTAATATGCCTTTCCTGTCCACGGGTTGGTGTCTTTGTGAAGCCGTGTGATATACCCAATAAATACATACTGATTACGCCATCCTGTATACTCTATGTACTTATCAAGAAACTCTTCAGGTTTATGATGTTTTACAAGGTTTTGAAACATTTCAGAGGCATTACCATCTTTTTCAGCCCTTTTAAATTTTTCCTCAAGCACTCTGTTAACTGGGGGTAGTTTATCTACCTCTGCCGTTACCATGGTAAGCACCGGTATGGCACTGGGTGTTACGTTCCAAGGTGTTAAGACATCTATCTTTATGGCTACTGCTGGCTCAGTTAATACAAGATTGCCGGTAAAAGATGCATTGTCTATATCATAAGATACATCAAGACGCTGTGGTTTATACACATTCCACACACGGGTAAAGGTAGGAAGAATATAGGGGATGTTTTCTCCTTGCCTGGGCAATACCAGGGCAAGAGGGTCTTCTCTAAGAACATGAAAATACATCGGTGCCGGTCTGTGGGTATCTACTACACTCAGGGCATTCCAGTTATATGAAGTATCATCACCAAATTTTACAACCTTGGGTTTTTCCTGTATAGCAAGCTGTATCAAAGAGGCTAGGGGGATATCAAATCCCCCTGCCTCTAAAAGTAGCTTTAGCTCCTTGCTTTCTGACACTACTTAATAACCCCCAACTGTCTACCAACTTTGGCAAACTTCTCTATGGCAAAGTCTAAATCTTCTTTGCTGTGGGCAGCCGAGATCATTACCCTAATACGTGCTGTGCCAAGGGGCACGGTGGGATACACTATTGCTTGGGCAAAGATATCTTCCTCAAATAGCTTTCTGGAAAACTCCTGGGCAAGCTTTTCGTCTCCCAAAATCACAGGTGTAATGGGCGTCTGGCTAATACCGGTATCAAATCCAAGCTTCTTCATCTCTTCTTTGAAATACTTTGCATTGCTCCACAATCTCTCTACAAGCTCTCCACTCTCCATCAGGATATCAACAGCAGCCATTGCCGCACCAACATCTGCTGGGGTGGGTGCTGAAGAGAATAAAAATGGTCTTGCCTTTTGCTTAAGATAATCAATGATAATCTTTTTACCGGCGGCAAAGCCACCGATAATACCAAAGGCTTTAGATAGTGTGCCAACCTCTATATCTACCTTACCGTGTAAACCAAAGTGGTCTACAATACCCCTACCTGCCTCACCAAGTACACCTTCACCATGGGCATCATCTACCATCAGCATGGCACCAAATTCATTGGCTATTTCGTATAGCTTGTCTAGTGGGGCTATATCTCCATCCATGGAGAACACACCATCGGTGACAATAAGCATTCTCTTACCTTTATACTGGGGTGCATATTCCTTGAGTTTCTTGTAAAGGTCATCGGGGTCAATGTGCTCGTATACGACAATCTTGGCACGGGACAAGCGGGCACCATCAATAATAGATGCATGGTTGAGTCTATCGGAGAATATCACGTCTTCTTTACCGACAATAGAAGGTATTACACCAAGATTGGAATTAAACCCTGTTTGAAACAGTATTGCAGCTTCTACCCTCTTAAATTCTGCAAGCTTCTTTTCTAGCTCAACATGTATCTTCATGGTGCCTGCAATAGTTCTCACAGCACCAGGTCCTACCCCCCACTTATCTATATACTCCTTTGCCTTTTCCTTAAGTTTCGGATGATTGGCAAATCCCAGGTAGTTATTGGAACAGAGATTTAATACTTTTTTGCCGTCTACTACAATCCACGCACCCTGTGGACTTTCCAAAGTGCGAATGGTAACATACCTTCCCTCCTCCTTAAGCCTTTCTAGTTCTTCTTCCATAAAGCGAAGCTTTTCCTCCACCACATATCCCCCCTTTTAGGTATTTTCATAAATAGTATACTCTAATAATCAGATAAAAGATGCGTAGTCATCATACCTACATACCAGACCCTATCCTATCTTTAGTTAACGTTACACAAAACAATAAGTAAACTAAATATTTGACATTTATCACAAATCTTAATATAATAAAACTAATAACACAATATAGAAAGGGGGACGAAAGCGTGAATACAAAACAAAATCATTCATTTAACTTATTATTAACTATCTGGAGGGGGGGTTAGTGCTTACCATTTTATTGTTTAGTCTTCCTCTAGTTTTCTTATTCGGTCCCACCTCACTTGCTTCTGTAGAGTTTTACAGATATCCAGATTTCAAATCACCAACCCACTCCTGTTTACAGAAACATACTAAAATATCTACAGCCACCATTACACTAAAAACAACACCAGCTCCAATAGACCGTTGTCCCGACCCTCAGTCTGCTCCATGGTGTACATTTATTCACCCCGATGAGTGCACAACATGTGTGCAGGGATGTAATCCATGCCGTCCGGTTATTGGAGGCTGGGTATGCCATCACTGCTCAAAGTGTTATCCTATGACATGGTCTTTATATACCAGGGAAGGTTTCCTATGCGGAACATCATCGGGTAATATTGTAAAAACATGCTGTGGAACTAGTTATGGCTTTTCGACTTTGTGTAAACCAGGAATATGTGCAGATTAGGAGGTGCATAAAGTGAAGAAGAGTAGTCTACTGCTTCTGCTAGTAGCAACCACAATAAGCGTAGCACTATTTATACTCTCACTTAATATTGGAAGCTATGCCTTCGGATGGAACAAAAGCAAAGCTGATTATGTATATGTTAGTTTGGCAGAAGAAGGAATACCTGGTATCGAATTTTGGGAACCCATGAAGTATTTAGATGACACTCTTAGATATCAAGTATTACGGGGATTACCACACGTGGTAATAGGAGGATTCACCATTACCGATATCTACAAGGTTATGAAACACTTAGAAGGGAAAAACATTGAATGGTTAAAATTTAACAAACCATTACCTATCACTATAAAAGATATTAACCTAGCTTTTAGATATATCGACAAAACTCTCATAGAAATGCGAATGGTAACCTTTTTACAAATCTCAGATATTTTACACATGCCAGATGCTTTAGAAAACCAAATTAAAAATATAACTCTTTACTATCCTACTCCTGTGCTTATAGGAGACATTCAAGCTCTACCTTGCACACTCGAAAAAACTCCTACAGACATAGCTATCATAGGACCACCAGAAGAATTTGCCAGAATCAAAAAATTACTACCAAATTTAGATATATCCTTTATTAGCATCAAAAAAGAAAAGAATATTAATCCCCTATACGACCCCCAATGTCCATATATCTCTCACCTTTACATACCACTAAAATACATAAATATAAAAAATGCCAATCCACAACAACCCATTCCAGTTAAGCTATGGCTTAAAGATACTCGACATAACATCGAGAAATGGGCTCAAGCTACAAAAAAACACTGGAAAGAATTTAGGTTTACTGGTAGTCCGACAAGTGTTCTGATTAATGCCCTTCTATCATTAGTGCTAATCATTTTAGCACTTACTCTGATTATCTCCATTATCGTAGGTATATATCTATTCTATCTAAGTGCATATCAAATAGAAAGCAAGCGTTTACTTGTTTTGTATGCTTTAGGAAACACATCGTGGTACTTGATGAAATGGGAAATTATAACCATCATAATAGGATATATTATTGGAATATTTGTGGGCAATATCTTTACACATACCTGGCACTTTATTATTCCAGGAATGTTATCAGTAGTTCCTAACATCAATAAGGTTAACTATATTCTTAATATCAAGCCATGGATTATGTCTTACATTTACTCATTGTTTATACCAATACTACTGGCCAGTGTGATACACAAAGCCATTAGGAAGCAAATTAAAAGAAGCATAAACCAGCACGGTTTTATTACCATTAACTTTAAAGCTATCACAATTCCACTGGTGTTATTTGCCATCGTATCCATATTTGCATTCTCAATGCTATCTACAACGCTATACACAGGATACGTTAATACTCAACTATACTCTTTCGACTACATGCTCACATCGGGATATATATTTTTAACACCATCAGACATAAAATTTGTTTTCAGCAAAACTCCATCACTTACCCAATATATATTAGGTGGCATATCCTACAATGGTCATGAGGTATTTATCACTAAATCGCTGTCGCATTTATCCAAATGGGCTGAAGTAAAATTTCACGCACCTATCCAGATTGTAGATAGTTATAAAGAGCTCACAGGTGATATAGAAACAACTATCTCACTAAAGCAACCCATAAATCTAAAACTAAATCCCAACAATGAAAACTACGGTTTAATGTTATACGTATCAAGACGACTTAAAAAAGCCCAAGCACTTGGTGAGAATATTAAAGATAGTATATTTTATGCAAGGCGGAATATATACCTCATATTTATTATGGTCTTACTTTCTACCATTTTGGTAGCATCGATATTGGCCATTAGCATTTACTATGTTATGATCATAAGAACCCCATACACTGTGGCAAGTTTGCTTACATGTGGATTTACTCCATATGAAAGCTTTTTGTTCATCATTAAGCGTTATACTACACCAATATTGTATTCAATATTAGGGGGTTCTATTTTAGGAATAGTGGGCACAATAGCAGGATTTAAATATTTAGGATGGAACTATATGCCATGGGTTTTTTCGGGAATATTTCCTGTTGTCATATTCATAATACTCTTTATTTTTATGTTGTACATAATACCTAAAAATCTAAATACCGCCAGTATAACCGCTATATTAAAGCGTGATATATAAGAGAGGGGGTAATAAGATGGAAACCATCATAGAGCTGAAACAAATTAAAAAGATATACAAAGACGACAACATCTCTGTTGAAGCTTTAAAAGATATCAGTTTAAAGGTATACCAAGGAGAGATATTATTCCTTACAGGTCCTAGTGGTAGTGGAAAAAGCACCACTTTACATATTCTATCTTTCCTAGACCATCCTACAGGGGGACATCGCATATTCATGGGGAAAGACAAAAGTCTCGTTTCGGAAAGAGAAGCAGCCAATATTAGAAAACGTTGGTTTGGATTTGTCTTTCAGGAATTCAATCTTCTGCCTGAACTAACAGTATGGCAAAATATCGCACTTCCAATAAGAAATCTTGATAAACATACCCAGAAACAACGCATAGAAGAAGCATTATCGTATGTAGGACTAGAAGACAAAGCGCATCGCAGGGCATATCAACTTAGTGGTGGTGAAAGACAAAGGGCAAGCATAGCCAGGGCTATAGCATCAAAGGCAAGTATCATTGTAATGGATGAACCAACAGGTAATGTAGATTCCAAAACAGAAAAGCAAATATCCGATATGATAGTAAACATCAACAAAAAACTAAATACCACGTTTATTATTGCCACTCATTCTCACAGGCTTATCGAAAACATAGGAGGCAGGGTAATAAACATAGAAGATGGAAAAGTTATATAAACTGTATGATATAAATGATATGAAGGGAGGGGATAACATGAACGTGCTAACAAGAAGTTTTAAAGAAAGCCACACTGAAGTTGTGCGTATCGTAGGGGGAGATTTCTACTCTCAACTACAAAAAGTATTAGAAGAAAAAAATATTACCATGGGGAAAGTATCGTTTATCGGATCATTTAAAAAGGTCAAAGTGGGCTACTACGATGATAAAACCCAGGAGTATGTAGGTATTGAGTTTACAGAAGGTCCATATGAAGTCATCGCCAGTGAAGGTAATATATCCCTAA
>CAZATH010000073.1:0-7342 GCA_964487995.1 uncultured bacterium | reverse complement strand
AGTGAGGGAGAAAGATTAGTATCGAAAACCCATATTTCTGCACCACTCTCTTTAACAAATGATGATATTTCTTCCCACTCTACCTCATAAACTGGATTTTTACCGGCAACACCTATAATCGTTTTTCCATGATTATCTAATATACCAATATAAGTTCCTGTATATCCCTTGTCTAAAACCAAGACACCTATATCTTGTTTATCTAAGCTAGCTCTAATCGTTAGCCCCCACTCATCATTGCTAAAAGAGGTAATTAAGGTTACCACAGCCCCCAAGGTAGATAATGTAGCAGTAATATTCCTGCCAACCCCCCCACTGGTAATGTAAACCTCCCCGGGATTTGAATTGCCAAGAACAGGAGGAACACTACTTCTACCCTTTATATCTATGTTGCTGCCACCTATTACCAATACAGGAGACATCTTCCTCATAATTATCACCTACAGAAACCTAGCAATAGCTCCCGCAACACGTGCATTATTCTCCAATAGAGCTATATTAGCATCAACAACTTTGTCACCAAGCATCTCTGCAACTC
Source organism: uncultured bacterium (assembly GCA_964487995.1). Taxonomy (GTDB): domain Bacteria; phylum Coprothermobacterota; class Coprothermobacteria; order Coprothermobacterales; family JAADFF01; genus JAADFF01. The sequence continues at coordinate 6,804 of CAZATH010000073.1, read as the reverse complement.
TCGATAATAAATAAGGCGTAACATCTTTACCCGATATACCATTTTTTTCCATTTCGTCTATAATTTCGTCCAATACCTCTTCCATTTCCTCCTGAGGAATAGCATAATCAGAGGGTATAGGATTGGCAAGCAGCAAAGCCTTCTGTAACCCCAAATCTCTATGCACCCTCCAATAAGATGCCACTTGATTGGGAGAATCAAAGCGATGACGTAAAGGTATAGATGTTTTACCTGTATAAAAAGCTGGGAAAACATCAGTTTGGTATCCAAGTACTGGAACCCCCAGGGTTTCAAGATATTCTATAGTTTTAGGCAGATCAAGTATACTCTTGGCACCGGAAGACACGACTATTAACTGAGTAGTACCAAGAGCATACATATCAGCAGAAATATCCCACGTCTTTTCCACTCCTCTATGCACGCCACCGATACCACCTGTTGCAAAAACCTCTATACCAACGCTTCTTGCAATCCACATAGTGGCACTAACAGTTGTACCCCCGTTCCACTTACCATAAACTGCTAAGGGAATATCTCTTACAGATACTTTCTGTCTATCATCCACTGTGCCTAACAACTCAATATCGTCTTTAGAAAGCCCCACTTTAATAACGCCATTAACAATGCCAATTGTAGCAGGAACAGCACCAGACTCACGAACGGCATCCTCCATCCTAAGCACGGCTTCTACATTCTTAGGGTATGGAAGACCATGTGTCAAAACTGCGGTTTCAAGTGCAACAACATGCTTCTTACCCACTACCTCCTCAGATATATATATATTCATATTCAACTCCCCCCTTTCACCTTCAATACTCTCATAATACCTTTTACAAGAGCAATTAAAATATCTCTGTACATTTTCATCCTCATTTTTATTCCTTTTTGTAGTCCATATTTCTCCTCTTTCATAACTTGAGCCACACCCCACAGCTTAACATACCGGATACGCAGATTGTGTTTTTTGGCAAAACGTTTCATACCCTCTTCAATACCATAACCTTCTATATCACCAAATTCCTTAAAAAATTGAACCAGCAACTGAGATTTCATGGCACGTTGGCCAGAAATATGGGGCACAATCGTTTGAGCCAAATGCGTAGCAACTCTTCCTCCCACCAATAGCCCAATGGTTATATCGGCCTGTCCTTCCACAACTGGCCTTAAAAGGTCATACACATGAACAACTTCTAGTCCTGTAAGATCTGCATCAAACAAAACAACATATTTGCATTCAGGTAAATAAGAAACGGCTACTTTCAAAGCCTGAGCCTTTCCCATATTATTAGGAAGTATCAAAACAGATGCACCACAAGAAGATGCCTCATAGGCCGTATTGTCTGTAGATCCGTCATCAACAACAAGAACATAAGGGAAAAGATGCCTTAGAACAGATATCACATGAGACACCCTTCCCTCCTCATTAAAAGCAGGGACAATAGCACATACAGAGTATGATTTAGATTTCGTATATTTCCTATCCATAAATCTTCTTCTTCAAAAACGAGATTATATCATTCTTGGGAAGCTGAACAACCTCGCCGGTACGTCTTTCTTTCACCTCATAATTGCCCAAAGATACTGTTTTCCCCGAAACCACTACACGGAAGGGAATACCAATTAAATCGGCATCTTTAAATTTAACGCCAGGACGAAGATCTCTATCATCTAAAATAACCTCTATACCGGCATCTCTCATCTCTTGGTATAACAGTTCAGCAGCTTCCATGATCTCTTTCTTCTTAACATCCAAAACTGTAATAATCACATGATAAGGGGCAACCGCAATAGGCCAGATAATACCATTTTCATCGTGACTTCTCTCAACAATTGTTGCCATTACACGGCTAATACCTATACCATAACATCCCATGATGTAAGGCTTGCGCTCACCATTTTCATCTAAATAGGTAGCCCCCATAGGTTCACTATAGCGAGTACCCAGGTTAAAAATGTGTCCAACTTCAATAGCTGTATATTTTCTTAAAGGTGATCCACAAACCGGACAGGCATCGCCTTCGTTAACCTGCCTTATATCTACATATTCAACATCAAACTCATCTATGTTGAAATGAATATAGTGATAATCGGCTTCATCAGCCCCAATAACACCATCTTTAACATCACTAACCGATTCGTCGGCAACAATTTTAATATCTTTATCTTTTATCCCATATGGCGAAATATACCCTTTAACTAAACCCATTGCATCAAGCTCTTCGGGAGTTAAAAGTCTTACCTCAGAGGCATCTAGTACCTTGGCCAGTTTAGTTTCATTGACTTCATAATCACCTCGAATTAATACCATAACCACGTTATCATCTACCATATACAACATAGATTTGATAATACGAGAAGGTTCAACATTCAAAAATTCTGCAAGTTCCTCAATGGTACGCGTATTAGGTGTATAAACCTTCTGAAGGGGTTCATCGGTCGGTGGATAGTTTACCTTCTTGTATGGGGCATGGGCAACCTCAATAGTGGCTTTATAACCGCATTTATCACATTTCACCACTTCACTTTCACCGTATTCAGCAGGTACTAAAAACTCATGGGACATCTTACCACCGATAGCTCCACTGTCTGCTTCAAATGCCTCGGCATCTAGCCCTACCCTCCTAAATATATTGCTATAGGCACGATACATATCTTCATATGTTTTTTTCAAATCGTCAACAGACGTATGAAAAGAGTAGGCATCCTTCATAATAAATTCTCTACCCCTAATAACCCCAAATCTAGGCCGAAGTTCATCCCTAAATTTGGTATTAATCTGATAAAAGATCATAGGAAGCTGTTTGTAAGATGACACATTATCTCTTACAATAGCTGTTATCTGTTCTTCATGTGTTGGTCCCAAACAGAACCATCTTCCTTTTCGATCTTTGGTTTTGAACATTTCATCACCATATAAATCCCACCTACCAGTCTCATCCCACATCTCTTTAGGCATCAATATAGACATTAAAACTTCTTGCCCGCCTATGGCATCCATCTCTTCTCTAACAATATCTTCTATTTTCTTAAGAACTCTCCATGCCAATGGTAAATACGTATATATACCTGCCGAGATTTTACGGATATAACCGGCTCTAACCAACAATTTATGGGAAATAGACTCTGCATCAGCGGGATCTTCTCTCAGCGTAGGGATCAGCAACTTACTCATTCTCATATCTATTCATCCTCCTCTTTGAGTAATTTTTCAAGTTCTTCATCAATTAATTTCATTATATCCTCCTCAGTCGTGTACTTTATAATCTTATATACTTTACCTTTCTTAAACAAAGCAGCTTCCCTATAACCACCAAAGGCTATTCCCAAATCAGCTTCTTTTGCCTCACCAGGACCATTAACAGCACAACCCATAACAGCAACGGTAATGTTTTTTTCAACAGAAGAATACATATCTTCTATCTTTTGTGCTATCTCCCAAACAGGGCCAGTACTTCTTGCACATTTGGGACAGGAAACAATGTTAATTCCCCTGCATTGTCCAATTGATGCACACAGGATTTTCCATGCTACTCTAACTTCTTCCACAGGTTCTGCAGAAAGTGATACTCTTATGGTATCTCCCACTTGATTTTTTAAGAGAAATCCCAAAGCATAAGAAGATTTTATCGCGCCATCAAGAAGAGTACCAGCCTCTGTCACACCTATATGTATGGGTCCTTCAAACCACTTCGAAAGTCTCATGTTCAACTCAATGTTATCATTGGGAGTAGAAGATTTTATAGAAATCACTATATTTTCCACTCCCAACGAATATAACATATCTACATCTTCGTTGGCTATACGCAAGACAGCATCTTTAACATGTTCTCCTATCTTTACTCTATCTTTTGGCAAAGAAGCCATATTATATCCGAGTCTAATAGGTATATTCTCCTTGGCAAGCAACCTTAGAGCTTCTTTAACACGAGAGACACCGATGGTACCAGGATTCCATCTAACCTTATGCACACCTGCCTTAACGGCTAAAATAACTTGCCTGGGATCATAATGTATATCAGCAATTACAGGAATAGGTGAATGTTTAACCAACCACCGAAGATGTTCAAAATCATCAGGACTGGGAAATGATATCCTCACAAGCGATGCACCTGCATTATAAACATTCCATATATCCTTCAAATTACCTTCACGATCAGCCAAAGGACGCCACAGCATCGTTTGAACAACAACAGGATAATGACCCCCTATATGAACACCACCGACAACCACTGTTTTCTTGGAAAACATTAGAAGCCACCACCTATAATGGCAATAATATCCTTAAAAGTCACAAGCACAAGAATCGCCAGAAGAGCATAAAAGCCATACATATGAATTTTTTCTTCCACCTTACGGCTAATCCTTATTCCCATAAGAGAAAGTAACGCAAACAACAACCTACCACCATCTAACGCGGGTAGTGGAAGTAAGTTGGTAAAACCAAGGGCAATTGTAATCAGAGCACTCATTCCCAAAAACGATGAAATTTTAAGGATTAGTGAAATCTTAGCTGACAATGCTTCCCCCATCATAGCCACAATGCCAACCGGACCAGCCACATATTTTAGGCTAATTTTACCTGTAATCATTAGCCACAACCCTTTAAAGAATAAAACTGTAGTATCCCACGTCTTTAAAATACCCTTCCATACAGCGGATAGTAGACCATAACGTTCTATCTTGGCAGGACTTTCAGGAACAAAACCAAGAATATAACTATCTCTTTGCTTAATTACCTCAATATCAACCTGAAAAGTTGCTTTATTCCTAGAAATGGTAAGAGAGTAAACCATTTTATCACCAGTGGCCGTTTGCATTATGTACTCATAAATCTCATTAAAAGAAGATACAGCCTTATTATCTATGGATATAATCCTATCTCCCTTTTGCAGTTTTCCATATGCCGGAGAATCTTTCAAAACATCTCCAACAATAGGAGGATAATATAGTGCAACACCTATAATATATCTTCCATCAGAGGTAATAGTAGGAGTAACTTTAAAATCAAGTATCTTGCCACCTCTCTCTACCGAAACACTTACAGCAGCAGGGGGAGAATAATTCAACATCATATACGATGTAATATCTGTAAACTGCTTAATGCTATGATTATTAAGTGCAACAATTTTATCTCCTGTTCTAATCCCTGCTTTATAAGAAGGAGAATTCTGTGGAACATAAACCACGGCAGGATAATAAACATTTCCGATCATAAACATTATCACAAACAAAATAACTCCAAGTATGATATTAGACAGCGGTCCCCATATGATTGTGGATATCTTCGCAAGTATCGTTATATCTTCTTCCTCATAGTCAGGGTCCTCAAGTTCTTTGATCATATCATATCCTCCTAATGGAACCAATCTTACCTCAAAGATATCCTTTTTATATATCAAGGGGCCAAAACCTATAGAAAACTCTTCAACAGTTAATCCACTTTTAACTGCAGCAACATAATGTCCTGTCTCATGTATAGTAACCATGATAAGAAGAGTAATAATCGCCAAAATAATGTTCATAAAGTTACCTCCTTTGCCCTATCCTTCAATTCGTTAAACCATAACACTCTATCATGAGGATCAGAGGGAATATTATTTCCATTAAGTCTGTTAATAATTTTTTCCGCCAGTAGTGACATTTGAGAAAATCTCAGATTTCCTTTAATATAGTGCTCTACAACGATCTCATCGGCTATCAAATATGAGATATAATTAACTAGTTCATCACTATGTAGCACATCTAATGCCAATCTATACATACCATATTTATGGGTAGGCACATCCTCAAAATGCAATGTCAAATCGTTCCATTTAATCTCCTCTAGCAATGAAACTTGTAGTTGCGGATAAGTTAGAGAAAATTGTATGGGAAGTAGCATAGATGGCTTATATGCACCCAAAAGGGTAAACCCATCCTCCAAAGTCACTATCGCATGAACAAGGACTTCCCTATGTAAAACAGCTTTCAAATTAGACGGCTTAACATCAAATAAAACACGGGCTTCTAAAAGTTCTATTCCCTTATTGGCAAGGGTAGCAGAATCTATGGTTATCTTCTTTCCCATATTCCAAACCGGATGTTTAAATGCATACGTTGGATCCATAACGTCAATCTCACTTAAAGTTAAGTCTCTGAAAGCACCACCTGAAGCTGTTAAATAAATCTCTTTGACAGACCCAATATACGGTTTCATTAACAGATACACCGTTGCATGTTCTGAATCAACGGGATAAAGATTCTTCCAACGATATTTTGCAAATAGATCAGCTCCAAGTATAAGCATTTCCTTTGTGGCAATAGCCACTCGCTTTCCAGACTCCAAAAACCGTAAGACCAGAGGTAGCTCTACTACATTTGAGAGAGAAACCATCAATATATCTGCACGGAAAACTGCCTCTTCAAATAACTTTCTATCATAATCTCCATAGGGAGAATAGATGGCTTCGATTTGATATTGTTCCTTAAGTTGTTCCAACTGTTCTATTCTGCGTCCTGCAGAAGCAGCCACTATTTTCATTCCCAAATGCCGGGCAACTTGAACAGTCTGTGTACCAATAGATCCTGTTATACCCAGTATCGCAAGCTTTTTATTTAACATTTTCTATCACCCTCTCCAGAAACAGCAAGAACCACATAATATAAAAAGCAGCAATAGTACTATCTATTCGATCCCATATACCTCCATGTCCAGGTATAATAAAACCTGAGTCCTTAACTCCAGCTTTACGCTTAACAACTGATTCAACTAGATCACCTGTGAGAAGTATAGGAGCAAGCAATAAAACAGAAACACCCAACGTA
>CAZATH010000072.1:0-7444 GCA_964487995.1 uncultured bacterium | reverse complement strand
TATGCAAAGTTGCTATATTTAAATATACTATCAACGAATCTCCATCCATAGTTAAAATCATGGTTACCTACCACGACGGCATCGTATGAGAGTTGTTCAAAAGCTATTTTCATAGGGTGATTTTGTGGACTGTAAAGATATGTAGATATATGTGATATGGGATTGCCTTGAAATGAATCACCTATATCTACTAAAACAGATGGGCCACTGTTTCTGACTTTTTCTATATAATCTTTAAGTCCATATAGCCCTTTTTCTCTGTGAATATCGGAAATATAATCGTAAGAATGAAAATGTCCGTGAACATCGGTTGTAGCCAAAATGTTGAGTATCAATGTTATCCCCTCCTGCGTTTCAATATGCTAATCATTTCAATATGCCATGTTCGAGGGAACATGTCAATAGGTATGATGGTGTATATATCATACATGTCTCTTAAGAGAGTTAAATCTCTTAGCATAGCTGGTGGATGACAGGAAATATATGCTATCTGTTTGGGTTTATACGTTCTAATTGCCTCTATAACATTGTTAGATATGCCAGAACGTGGTGGATCGAGTATCAAAGTTTCAACCCCAGGTAATACCTCGTCTAAAACATCTTCGGCTTTATTGGGATATACGGTGATTTTAATCTTATTATTTTTACCATTGAGCTTCATTGCCCGTGCAGATTCTCTATTTGCCTCGACACCAATTCGGAATTCGTGATATTTTGCCAGGGGAAGCAGTAGTGCTCCCACGCCGGCATATAGATCAACAATTTTGGAAGATGGTTCAAGGTAAGTTTTAAGTATATTGATGATATGATTTAATCCTTCCAAATTGACCTGGAAGAACGCTCTGGGAGGGATGATAAAGGTTAATCCATCAATGGTTTCTGAAAGCCGTGAGTGTCCCCATGAGTTTAGTATCTTGCCATGAAGTATTTCTCTGTTGTTTTTGTTTATCATTGTTACTAAACCGGCCCATTTTCCACGTGGGGGCAGTTTTTTAATAACAAAACTTTCAGATTCGTACATGACAATAATCATGAGCACTTTACCGCCATGATATCGCATCACGATAGCCCTTGTTGTTTGTGGAAACCTTTCTACTTCTTGCAATATCTCGGAAAATATTTTAGGTCCTAATATACAGTCCAATGTTGGAATAAGTTTCCGTTTACCGTTTGACCAGAATCCTATTTTTCCCCTGTAAAAATGCCATGTGATTTTGTTTCTATATCTAATAGGAACTGTTGGCCTGATATCTTGAAGGTTCACATCGACCAAATTGCTTCGTTCCATCATGTCTTTGATCATTGCTTCCTTTATGGAGAGTTCATCTTCATAGTCGGTGCTTCTAAACCTGCATCCTCCGCATTGAGGGAAAACAGGACAATCGGGTGATTTCCTCATAGAAGATGGCTCATTGATTTCTAGGGCGACGCCAAAGCTTGTACCTTTTTTGCGTTGGACTATCTCGTAGGTTATCTTATCACCGGGGAGGACATCTCCGCTAATCAGTACAACACCTGTTTCAGGGTCTCTAATGAGACCGTATCCACCGTATACAATTTTTTCTATCTCTCCTATTTTCACACGTCATCCCTCCCATCTTCTCTCTTATTCTATAATATAGAGAAGGAAAGGTGAGATGTGATGAGAGTATTGAAAACTATTTTATTGATATCGGTTTTGTTGCTGATCGTTGTATACGCCTTAGGGAGTATGAATGTGATGTCTAGTACAGGTGATATTGCATGGGTATATCAGTATCCGTATCGTTACCGCGATCTGTATATTAGAGAAGCTGCTGTGTGTGGTGATATGGTACTGGTATCTCCTGTTTCTGTTTCTTCTAGTGGTGAGTTTTATCCCTTTACTATGTCTATGAATGTTGATACGTCTGATATTATGTGGACGGCCAGCGTGGGTGGGCATTTGATGTGCGGCAAGTCTGGTTTTTATGTTCTTGATGATTATTATGGTTTTTTATACTATCTTTCTTATTGGGGAAAGGTACAAAACAAGGTTTATATCAATGTAGCTAAGGGACGTTGGTTGGCAAAAACTGATTATGGAATTGCCGTTTTAGATAAAAAAGGGATAGTGCATCTTTTTGGCAAGGCACTTGCTGGAGGATTTACAGCATCTACATCATATCCTCCGGTAGATGGTGGTATGCTTGTGTCAGATGGGAATATTATTTTCTGGAAGACACTTCTTAATGATCAAACGGCTCTGGTTGCCTTTGATATTTTAAAGTCTAAGGTAATATGGGTTAAATCACTTAATATTCATAAATCTTATATTGCTCCATACCAACATTATTTGTTTGTCAGTGGATTTGAGAAGTTATATGTTCTTGATAAGGAAACGGGAGATGTCATCAGATCCTATGATGTAGCCTATTATGAGCCTTATATGATTATTTCTGGTGATAAGCTTCTTATTCCGCGTAAGAATTGGCTTGATGTCTTCAGTGTTAATGGTGGATTGCTTGTAAGGGTTTATAAAGATAGTGATATGGTATTTTCGGCATACTCTATGGCTGGTGGTAGGATATTAAATGTTGATAGTGATAGTGGGAAGGCTTATGCGTGTACTCTTACGTCAGATTTTTCGTGTGTAAACAGAAAGGTGTGGACATTCTCTGATGCTATGCTCATGGGTGATAAGGTATATGGCACAGGTCTTAACTTTGTGATTCCTGTAAAAGATGGTTGGCTTGTGTTTCTTACATACAGAGTTGTTCCTGCTAAATATAGGATGCTGTTTGATGTTGTGACATTATATGATAAAGGGGTATCTCCCAGGGGAGATTGGGAGACACCTTTTGGTGGTGCAGATGGAGATGGTATGCCTTAACCTTTCTTTTTGGCCAGAAATTCTGGAACTACCTTTCCATCTTCTCTGATAACCAGCTTTGAGTAGTATGTTTTTCTCTTAGTGCGACTGTATAATCTTACAGGTTTTTCGGTTTTACCCTCTTCTAAAAGTTCTTTCATGATTTCATCGTCTATATTGCCACCGTAGAGATTTGTTTCTACTATAAATGTGCATGTCGGTGGATCTGTTAAGGCACTTTTGCAGGCATAACCCCTATCGGTTTTTACAACATCGTTTCCACAAATGGGACATTTACCTAATACCTCCGAAGATACTGCTTTATGTTGTAGTTGTATTTGATTTTCTTTATTTGCCATAAACTCCGGTATTACCTTTCCATCTTCTGTTAATATCAGATACGAGCTATATGTTCTGCGTTTGCCTTTACTGTATAGCCTTACAGGTTTAGATGTTTTTCCATGATCCAGCAATTCTCTTGCCATATCAGGTGTGATATTTCCCCCGTATGTATTCTTGTAAATTTTGAAATCACATGTTGGGGGATCTGATAAGACATTTTCACAGAAATAGCCCTTAGCTTTAACAATCACGTTGCCACCGCATTTAGGGCATTTACCGACAATGGCATCTCTTTCAGTCGCTTCGGTAAGATTTTCTCTTATCTTTTCAAAATCTTTGTCGCGGATAGTATCTATAATATGCCGAGTTAAATCAATTACCTCTTGTATAAATTCTTCCTTTTTCTTTTTCCCTTCTTCAATCAATCTTAATCTGTATTCCCATTCTCCTGTTAGCAGTGGTTCAGTCAGTGTTTTTAACCCTACACCTCTAAGCGTGTCAATTAACTCTATACCCTTACGAGTTGCCTTTAATGTTTTACCTATTCTTTCTACATAACCTCTTTGGATAAGTGTTTCAATGATAGCAGCCCGCGTTGCCGGGGTTCCTAGTCCTTTTCCCTTTAGAACGTCTTGTAATTCTTTATCGTCTATTTCCCTCCCCGCTGTTTCCATTAGTTTGATTAAAGTTCCATCACTATAGCGGGCAGGTGGTTTGGTTTCTTTTTCTTCAAGTTCCGTATTCACTACTTTTAATATTTCACCTTGTTTAACTGAGGGAGTGTTTTCCAGTTTGTTCATGTAAGCTTGAAAGCTACTTAGGTGTTCCATTTCCTCTTCTTCACTAAATGAGCTTTTAATGGAAAATACATCGTATGGATATATATCAAAGTATCCCCTATTGTTTAGTATGCTTAGAGATGCCTTGAAAGGCTCCTCTTCTATATGTAGTGTTGTATTTTGAGTGGTGTATTCTACTGGTGGATAAAATGATGCAAAAAATCTCCGTGCAACGAGGTCATATGCTTTTTTAAGTGTTGCATTCATATTTGGATGCGGTTTTTTCCCTGTTGGTATAATGGCATAGTGGTCTGATACTTTACTGTCATCAAATAGCGATGGCCTGTATTTGGCGGATATTCGGGAAACATCAAGTTCAGGATAAACCTCACTTAACATATGAGCAATTTTTGATACCTCTTTTTTCATAGCGGTAGGAAGATGGTCAGAGTCTGTGCGGGGATATGTAATGAGTCCCATCTCATACAAACTCTGCAGATACCCAAGTGATGCCTTGGCAGTCCATCCGTAAAGTGAAGATGCCACTCGTTGAAACGTGGAGAGTCGAAATGGTAAAGGAGGTTGTTTTTTACGTTTAGCTGATTTGACATCTACAACGGTAGCCGTGTTTGTTTGGGAAACAATACTATATATCTTCTGTGCCTCTTCTTTGTTCCACAGTCTGCCATCGCCGTTTTCTCCTTTATGCCATGCAATAAAGCTTCCATCATCCTTGGCAAGGGTAGCTTTGATTTTAAAGTAGGGAACTGGTTTGAAATTAAGTATCTCCTTCTCTCTATCTACAATAATAGCCAGTGTTGGAGTTTGCACCCTTCCTATTGAGAAAAGTTCTTTTCCTACGATGGTAATAGCTCGAGTGCTGTTAATACCCACTAACCAGTCAGCTTCACTTCGTGCTTCAGCTGCCTGTCCCAGATTTTCCAAATCGCTTTCTTCTCTTAAGTTGTTCATTGCCTCTTTAATGGCATCTTTGGTCATTGCCTGTAGCCACAATCTCTTTACAGGTTTTTTGATTTCTAAGGCTTTCTTTATATATCTGAATATAAGTTCACCTTCTCTGCCAGCGTCCATGGCATTGATAACGATATCTGCTTTTTTGAGAAGTTTTTTGATTGCGGTTATTCGTTTTTTAGATGGTCCTCCTATGGGTTCTAATTTAAATTCTTCTGGTATTATTGGCAGAAACATTAGTTTCCACGCTTTAAGTTTTTTGTCATATGTATGAGGTTCTGCCAAGGTATATAGATGCCCCATGGCCCATGTAATAATATAATTTCCTACCTCAAAGTAATCCTTTTCTTTCTTTGGTTTTCCCAGAGCTTTGGCTATTGTTTCTGCAACAGATTTTTTTTCTGTTATGATTAGTATTTTTTTGTCTTCCATTTTTTCTTTAGGCAAGGAGATCACCTCCTAAATTTACCCTATTATATACGAGAACCACTATTGGGGGCATAGGGTATAATAAAAATGTAAAATATATAACCTCGGATAAGGAATAAGGAGGGATGCGGGATGGCAGGATTGATATTTATGTTTATCATCTTTTTGGTTCTAATTATATTCATTGCTTCGGCAATAGTGATTATTAGGCCCTATCAGGTAGGGCTTGTTGAGAGACTTGGAAAGTTCTATCGCATGCTTTCACCAGGTATCAACTTTGTTATACCTATTATTGATAGGGTTATTAAGATTGATATGAGGGAACACGTCATAGATGTTCCACCGCAAGAGGTTATTTGTAAAGATAATGTAGTGGTTGTTGTTGATGCAGTGGTTTACTATCGTATTATTGATGCACCCAAGGCAGTTTACAATGTTGGCAATTATCTTCAGGCAATAATTAAACTTGCTCAAACCAACCTTCGTTCTATTATTGGTGAAATGGAACTTGATGAAACGCTTTCTGGAAGAGAGATTATCAATGCCAAACTGAGAGAAGAACTGGATAAGGCTACAGATCAATGGGGCGTAAAAGTTACGAGGGTAGAGATACAGAAGATTGATCCACCTGCTTCTATTCAGGAGGCAATGGCAAAGCAAATGAAAGCCGAGAGAGAAAAGAGAGCAATGATTCTTGAGGCAGAGGGTATGAAGCAATCGGCAATACTCAAGGCAGAGGGACAAAAAGAGGCTCAAATTAGAAAGGCTGAAGGTGATAAAATTGCAGCCATATTAAGGGCGGAAGGACAGGCAGAGGCGATAAAGAAGGTAGTTGAAGCTCTTAAGACGGCAGATGAAAAGTATCTTACCATTCAATATCTTGAAAAACTTCCCGAGATGGCAAAGCCTGGAAATATGCTCATTCCGTATGATGCATCTTCGCTCGCATCACTTCTTAAGACCATATCTTTTGTTTATTCCGATGGGGGCGATAAATAATGGGACATTCCTTTGGCTTCCACATTTCCCTGTGGAATGCATATTTTCTAATTTTACTGGGTATAGCTGTTGTAGTACTTGATCTGTTTACCGTTTTGTTTTTAACACCTATTGGTGTTGCCCTGATTTTGTGGGGAATATTGGATATTATAGGAGCTCCTGCTCTTGTATCTGGTATCGTGGCTATATTAACACTTGTTGTTGGCTATTATCTCTACCTGAAATTTGCACAGAGTGTTAAACAAGGACAGGATTTTGGCTCAATATCTCTGATAGGAAAGGAAGGAATTATTAAGGAAATTTCCGATGATGGTAGTTTTATTGTAGAAGTGGATTTTGACCTGTGGGTTGCCATTCCTGCCAATCAGTACAGAAACTATGACTTTCGTGTTGGAATGCCTGTTGTGGTTGAGGGAATCGATGGGGTAAAATTAATTGTTAAGCCTAAGGAATAATATATACCGGGAGGGATAGCTGTGGAGGCAGGACTTGTAGGACTTAAATATAGTGGAAAGAGCACTATTTTTAAAGCTTTGACAGAACATAAGGTACAGACCAAAGAAGGTAGTGTGTCCCGAGGTGCGGCTACCGTTATGGATGAAAGACTTCTGAAACTTGCCGACGTGTTTAAACCTAAGAAAATTACACCGGCAACTATTACCTTCGTGGATGTCCCGGGTTTTGTACCGGGTATGGATAAAAAGATGTATCACCAGTTTCTTAGTGAAATAGCTAAGGTTGATCTCTTAATTAATGTGGTTAGAGCATTTGATGATCCATATGCCCCTCATCCACTTGGTGATATTGATCCTGTAAGGGATGCACAGACACTGGATGAGGAACTTTTGCTTAGGGATATGGCGTATACGGAAACTAGATTGTCGGGAAGAAAATTAGACAAGGAAACACGGGAAATGTTAGAGAAGATTCTTGCCTATTTGGAAACAGAAAAGCCCTTACGGGCTGCGGAGTTTTCGGATGAGATATGGGAATTTATCAAGAGAGAAGGTTATCTGACGAGCAAACCCCAGATGTATGTGCTTAATGTTGGAGAGGATTATAACAGAGGGTGGGAGAATGATCTGCAAGTTTA
>CAZATH010000071.1:0-7539 GCA_964487995.1 uncultured bacterium | reverse complement strand
TGGCCTCCTGCATGCCAAGCAGGCGCGCTCCCACTGCGCTACGGCCCCACCGGCGCAGTTGCACACTTATTATATCATCAAGTATCTAATCTGTCAATAGTAGCTATACTCCTTCCGAAGTGTAAAACTTCCAAGCTGCCAAAATAATAAACAAAATAGTAAAAGCAGTCATTACCCCCATATCCACATGAATCGGAAAATGAGTAATATCTGGACGAGTAGAAGTAATAGATTTCAACATATCAAGTAACGGTTTTATATACCCCATAACCTGTGGTGGAAGATTCTGCGGTAAGGTAGGAATACTAATCGTTTCTACCTTTATAAGAGAAGCTGTTATATGTCTCATAAGGTCTACAGCATATGTAAGGGGATTGATATATACAAACCATTTAAGCCAATCAGGAATATTGTCTATAGGGAAAAACGCCCCTGATAGAAACAACATGGGTTGAACAATCATATTCATTAGAGCCATAAAATTCTCCGTGGTTTTCAGAGTGCTACCCATATATATGCCAAATCCACCAACCATTATACCCAAGAAAAATGTAACACCAACTATCTTAACCAGTATGGCAAAATTGGGATGGATACCAAGAACATACCCTATAGCCATAAAAATTAGCCCTTGCAAAGTAGCAACTGTAGCAGACCCCAAAATACGCCCTATAACAATCCACAATGGACTTACCGGGGCTACCATCAGTTCTTTAAGAAATCCAAACTCTCTATCCCAAATAACTGTGATTCCTCCCATAAATGCTGTCATAAATACAGTCATAGCCAAAATACCTGGAAACAGAAACTTAAGATAATCAAAGCCCATCAAATCCTTTGGAAAAACACTATTTATACCATATCCCATAACAATAAGAAACATTAAAGGTTGAAAAAACATCGCTACCATTCTACCTTTGTCTAACATATATCTACGCAGTTCTCTCCACCAAACAATATAAGCTACCTTCACTTCTCTCATAACTATCACCTCCTATATCTCATAGGCACAAATTTCTCAGGAGAAGACTGCTCATCTCTTAACTCTCTACCTGTTAGAGTTAAAAAGACGTCATTAAGGGTTGGCACCCTAATATCTAACTCTATTATTAAGTCACCAAGAATAGAAAACAACTGTGGAATAGTCTCTGTAGTGTTCTTGACCGGTATCCACAACTCTCCTTCCTTCTCAGCCATTTTAGGTTCGAAACCAGCTCTTTTTAGTTTAGTAATAGCCTCATATTCAAATCCTCTTTTGATACCGACAATAATCATATTTCCCCCTATTTGCTTCTTAAGGTTCTGGGGAGTATCCAAGGCAAGAATTTTCCCATGATCCATAATTGCCACCCTATCGGCATACTCTGCCTCATCCATATAATGAGTAGAGAAAAACACTGTGGTACCACGTTTTCTAATTCCATCTACATATTCCCAAATCTTAGCCCTATTCTGGGGATCAAGTCCAGTGGTTGGCTCATCTAAAAACAGCACCTCCGGTGTATGCATCAACCCTCTGGCAATTTCAAGTCTACGTCTCATACCCCCCGAGAGATGTTTAACAAGTCTCTTTTTAACTCCAGACAATTCTACAATTTCTAATACTTCGTCAATTCTGATATGAAGTTCTTTTCCATATATTCCGTAGACATACCCATGAATCTTAAGATTATCTTCAACAGTAAGCCTAGAATCCAGTGATGGATCTTGAAAAACAACACCTATATGTTTCCTGACATGGTGCTTTTGCTTTACCACATCATAACCGGCAACATATACTTGGCCACTTGTGGGATGCAAAATAGTCACTAAAATATTAATAGTAGTAGACTTTCCTGCCCCATTGGGTCCTAAAAATGCAAACAACTGACCTCTCTTTACTTCAAAGGATATACCCTTCACAGCCTCAAAATCACCATACTTCTTTACCAAACCTTCAACTACTATTGCAGAATCCATATTTCTCACCTCCTATAAACATTGTTCACATCCGGTAAATAACAACAGTTTAAAACAACAACTCGCAAAAAATAAAAAAAGGGGCAAAAGCCCCTTTGGAGCCGGGAGCGGGACTCGAACCCGCGACCTGGTGATTACAAATCACCCGCTCTGGCCGACTGAGCTATCCCGGCTTCAGCCGTCGCAAAATGATTATACCAGAAAAATGTTACTAAGTAAAGACCTACTACCTAATTTATTTAAAGGCCTATTACCATTTCCACACGAGTAACTCATAACGCAAGCGGGACATCCTTTCTGACACCCACATTCATCAAGCCTTCTTGCCGCATACCCAACAACCTCTTCCCACTTATTAAACATCTTCTCGGCTATACCGATACCACCTGTATGACCATCGTAGATGTAAACCCTGGCACTTCTCTTGATATCTAGAGAAACACGGGGAAAACTCCTTCTATCTGTATCCACGTATATCAAAGAAGATTTAGAAAACTCCCCAACAATATGTCGATATATTGATGGAATTGAATATCCCCCCACATCATCTGGAGAAATGGAAATTAAAGAAAGAACATTAATAAGGACATGTTCTAAAGCATGTAAAGCTCCTGCAAACACCTCATCTAAAGTAACATTTTCGTTACCCAAAGATGGAATATGTAGTGAAAACAAATTATTGGTAACCACTAAATCCTCTCTCTTTACATCAAACCACACCCCTTTGGTTTGAAACGAACGATATAAAGGTGCGTTAAATAGATAAATGCCTCGATTTGAAGAATAACCAATAGTATAAGATTGGATATCTAATTTACCCAGATACACCCATGCATTTCCGACACGTTTCTTCGTTATCACTTTAATAACCTCAATATCCTCCCACCCCACTGGTATTGTCTCCCGTAAATTTTTTGTTTTCTCAACACCCACCACATGCTTTTCAAGATCAACAAACTTTACCAGATAAGATTGACCCATAAATAGATAGTTGCTACCAGGATAGTGTTTTTTGAAGACTCGCCACATCTCAACTTTTTCCATGATCTTACCACTGTCAACATCTACAATCCTAAAAACCAAACTATCTCCCTCATTAAGGGAAACTTCACTATGAGGTTTCTCATCTATAAGAACTATACCCCTTGAAGTTGGAAGAAGTTTACTTTTATTATCTTCCATAAATTTCATCAAAATACTCTCTTTGAAAAAATCCTTATCCCTATCGATATCTAAAGGATATTCCCAAGAAGCACACCGTATCTGTTTATATGAAATTTCGGGATTTTCCTCGTCAATATATAAAAAATCACCTCTTTTCTCAAGTACGATCTCTGGATGGTCATAAACATACATGTCAAGTGCATTATTTTCTTTTAAAAAGGAAACGATATAACCCTTTCCCTTCCTACCAGCCCTACCAGCACGTTGCCAAAAGGATGAAAAACCACTAGTTGGAAAACCATACATAATAACCACATCTATATCTCCTATATCAATACCAAGTTCCATGGCAGAAGTAGCAAGTAAAAATGAAATATCACCTTCTCGCATTTTAACCTCTATGGCTCTCCTTGTATCAACATCGTATCCCGCACGATAAGGTAAAACTTCATCTTTATACTGACTGCGAGAAAGTTCATAATATAAACGTTCAAGCTCTTCTCTAGAATTGAAAAAGACCATTCCACGATATCCATAATCTATAAAATAGCCTAATAGTTCTACAAGCTTTTTTTTACCCTGCGAAGAGGAAATAGAAAGGAAATAAAGGTCTTTAGGATACAGTGAAACATTCCCAACCTCTATTACCTCAAAAGATTTTCCTACCAATAAGTGTGCGGAGTCTTTAGGATCAATTACTGTTGCAGAAGCCATTATTATTTTCGGAGATGCACCATAAACATGTGAAAGTCTTAATAACCTTCTGACAACATAAGCCACGTGTGTTCCAAACACACCGGTATATACATGGGCTTCGTCAATAACAATAACAGCTAAGTTTGATAGAAAACGAGCCCATGAGCCATGATTTGCAAGATAAAGGTGAATTCCATAAAAATTGGAAAGTATCACATCGGCACCAATCAGCGCCTCCCTTTTGCCCACCGCAGAAACATCTCCATCGTAAGGCATTACCTTAATATCCTTCATGTGTGGAATATGTTCAAAGATATAATATAAAGACTTAATCTGATCTCTGGCAAGAGACTTGCGGGGATATAAAACAAGCATGGTAGCATCTGGCATTTTCTCTCTTAATCTAGCATAGGCCAAAGCAAAAGCAAGAGTTTTCCCACTTCCAGTAGGAGCAGAGATAAACACATTGGAGTGTTCAATCGCCCTGACTACGTCAACTTGATATCTATATAACTGCTCAAATGGCAAAGAAGGATATAAGAAGTTGCCAACGGTATTGGGCACAAAACCCGACAGTTGCAAGTGCTTAACACCATCAAAGGCTAACTCTTTCAATATCTTTTCAATCACTTTGTTTTATACCTCCACTTGGTATAATAACAAATATGAAAGGTATACAAAATGTTATCTCTTATCTGTCAACTGGCACGATATATACATACGGTTTGATAGCTTGGGCCTCTCTGTGGATACTCCCAGTAGGGAGCATACATTTACTTTCTATCTTATTATGGGAACTACCTTATTTGTTTCAAAACCTTACATCCCAAACATTTTTCAATATCTCACTTTTAATAAAAATCATAATATTGGCATATCCCATCAGCACCCTAAGCCCGTGGAGTATGCTTAAAACAACATTGGGTGGGCTTATAGTATTTATCACCATGATACTTAGTTTGAGCTTTTTACCCCCAGACTTAGCCTTGAAAAACATCTTAATGGATGTAGGACTAACAAGTAAAGCATATACTGTACTTCTATACCTACTGTTTTCTAACCTGCTTATTCCTCTGGTGGCAAAAGATGACCTGGAAAGTTATCATTTTCTATATATGGCCTTAGGAGTAGATGAAATCGTAACAGTACTTTATCGTAGCTATACACATTTTTCTATACCTGCCATAGTTTCCACCATTATAGGTATATCTGCCCTCCTTAGCAGCAGACACAAAGTTAGAGGTGTTAAAGAATGGTAAAAATGGATACCAATACCATCACACTTCTTAACCTTCTCGAGTATTTAGAGCAAAGAGATAAAGATGCAGTGATTATGATTTATCGAACCAACACATACCAAGCTGGTTTAATTAATATAGCCGGTGGATGGATTTCCATAGCCATGACATCAAAATTGCCGAATTCTTTAGCACAATACATTGTATATGCCAGAAACTTAGACAAAAAAATGCTAACCAAAATTGTTCAGAGAGAGTGGGACGTCGCCACCAAAAAGGAATACCGCCAATACTTAGAACATAATTCAGAAGAAGTCTATGCAGCACGGCAGTTTATTATGGATAAGGTAAAAACCATGCTAGGGTGGAAAAATGCCAAAATTATGTTTTTACCAAACTTTAAAATCCCGGAGAATATTATTACCAAGCTACCTCCAACTCACGTATCTGATATTTTAGATGAAGTCAGAACACGTATTAAAAGAGAAACAGAATTCGAAAGATACGTAGGTAACGAAGACGATTACCTTGTAGTATCTCCTATGGCAGCCAGCATATTGGTAAAACATCCTGAACTCGATGACCTGGCATGGCAAATATTCTTAATGGTAAAAACTTCAACCAAAAAGGCTAACGAAGTTATTAAGGAAATTAAAACTTCTCATCCACAACTCGATGAGGCCGATATTAAGGGAAGACTTGTTGATCTTCTTAAGCTAGGAATTTTAACAAAGAAACCAGCTAAACATATCAAAAAAGGCAAAAAAGGTCCTTATTCCAAAGGCATTATTCAAAGATTTATCAGTTTGCTGAAAAAGAAGCTATAACATAAGGGGGCAATGCCATGAGCGATATAAAAGTGGTTGTAACAGGTCCTTTCAACTCAGGAAAAACTGAATTTATAAGAACTATATCAGAAATAGGAGTAGTTAATACAGATCAACCTATTACAAATCCAGAAGAAAAAGTAAAAGAAACTACTACTGTCGCTATAGACTACGGAAAACTCACATTAGATGAGGATTTCATTCTCTATCTATTCGGAACACCGGGGCAATCACGGTTTAAACACATGTGGGAAATACTCAGTAGAGACATGCTGGGATATATTGTGATGGTGGACAGCACCGACACATCTTCTATTGAAAAAGCTAAAGACATTATAAGAACATTTTCTGCATATGCTCCTGTACCCTTTGTTGTAGCTGCAAATAAGCAAGACATGGAGGGGGCAATTTCTCCAGAAAAAATACGAGAACTAATGGGATTGCCACCCAACATAAAAGTTGTTCCATGTGTAGCCACCGATAAGAAAAGTGTTAGAGATGTGCTAATAGCACTGGCTCAGACAGTACTAGAATGGTTTGAAGAAATGGAGAAAGCCGGGGAGGGATCTTAATGCTTCCTGATAATGTAAAAAGTGAAATAGCTGAAATATTAAGGCGTATTGAATTAACATCAACAGGAATCAGAGCAACAATCGTATCAACAGTGGATGGATTCCATCTTGTAAGCACAGTACCGGATAACGAACTTCAAGAGAGATTAGCGGCAATGGTATCATCTCTTTTTGCCATATCGGAACAAATTGGAGAGGGGGTATTGGCAGGGGATTTTGAATACTCTGCAACATATTCCTCAGAAGAGATCCTTATAACCCGCAAAGTTAATGATAAAGTATTAATTTCTATTATCACATCTAAAAGAAGCAATACCAGTCTTCTGGTAACAATATTGACCAGATATGCATCCCAAATCGCCGACATCATTGGCGATCTTCTATAAAAGGAGGGATTACAATGCCACCAATCTTAAGATCAACATTAGATGAAATTCCATTAGAGCTAACCCTTACCCTTCCACGTTCTAAAACAGATACGTTTGACATGGTCTATCAAGACAACGAGTACATCTATTTTATACCTGTTAGAGCTAATGTCATTCACTTTATTGCTCGTGCCCCCAGAGGTGGACTTTCTGATGGCTCCTTATTTAAATTTGACCCGTTCAAGAAAATACCAGATATTATAGAACATCACAATATATGGTATGAAAAAATCTTAAATAACCACCCTCTATTTGTTCAAACGCCATTTCTCAGAAGTGTAGCACAGAAAAAATTCCATGAAGATCTCGTTTTAACGTTCTTTACTGCTGAAGAGGGAGAACTTGCCGTCTCGTTTGATATATATGAGGAATTTCCTAAAAAGATGGAATTCGCCATTGACACAATTGCACTGGAATTAGAAAAATATAGAGAGCAACTTAAATTTTTGAGAGACTCTATTCCACTTGATGCCGTTCCCAAGATACTTGCCGATAATGTGCTTATAGATACAATGGGTAGCACATTAAGTTTAACAGATTGGTTGGTATTTTCACTTCTTGACGGAAAGAAAACTGTAAGACAATTAACCGAACGTTCCGGCATAGGCACACGAGAAACCTTATCGGTATTGCTCAGGTTAAAAGAAGCAGGATT
>CAZATH010000070.1:5093-7603 GCA_964487995.1 uncultured bacterium | reverse complement strand
CTTAAATCCCCCCTTCATAGGTAGACAATAAAGATTTTCTCTGACAGAAACATTTACAATTTTCAAAAAACCTTTTTGCCATAAGCGTGTCCCCCTTTGTTTTTTTCTGATACAAATACATTATATGAGCATAATGTTTCATAAAGATGCAAATCTAACCACAGCTATTTACATATGGTAAATAAAAATTTACAAAAATAAAAAAGGGGGCAGATACCTGCCCCCATGTGGCCACTAGCTACCATTAGATGAGCTCCGTTCTGGTAGTCTCTTCAATGTAAGCAGAAAGCACAGAAGTAGGCTTACCGGTTGTTCCTATAAGCACATTGGAAGAGATAATTGTATTCATGGCGGCTGATACATCACTGGCTGTAAGCCCATCCTTAGGGTATGGTAGTGTAAGCCTCATGGTTTTACCCTGATCAGTCTGAAAGATCATCACTAATCTCTTCATACTTTACCCCCCTTTACTCTACACTCTCGGTGGTGTTCACTCTGACCTCGCTAAACACAAGGTCACACACAGACTGAAGGGCACCTTTAAAATCATTGATACCCTGATCTGTTGCATCGGGGTTAAACCTGCGGACAGAAAGAGCCCTCTGCCTGCCTTCCTTCTCATACAGAAGCCTAAGAGACTTAGAAACCAAAGTTCTTGCCATCTTTCATCACCTCCAACGATATAATCACATACAAATTTATTCCTCTAACATATCTCTATATAAACAACGGGGCATCTATAAGCACATGCACGATCATTGAAAAACATATTAGTTGTTTCCAGTTTTATATTTAGAGAGATCCAAACAAATGAAGTATAAGCTCTTATATTAAAGTAAGAAGTAATCGAAGGAAACTTCACAAACAATCTGCTTTTTCACATTTACAACTTTGTATTATGCAACAAATATGAAATAAACAACTAAGTATCCAACTACATTTGCATATCATGTTAAGATATGGCGGGAAAATTATCTTGGGGGAGGGAATAAGGAAATGGCAAATAGAAAACTCACACTTACAGAGGCAACCATGCTACTTGTGGGCACACAGATAGGAGCCGGTATATTGGGACTTCCATATGCAATGAGGAAAACAGGGGTTATTGGAATACTCATTGTTATAGGTATGGGGATTATTACCTTAATAACGGCACTGATGATATATGACAGTATAGATGATAGAGATCTTACCCTTTCAGAGCTTGCCGAAATACACATTGGTAAATGGGCAGGCTGGCTTACATTTTTCAGTATTATGTTTTATGCTTACGGTGCTGAAGTGGCATACATATCCGGCGTAAGCTCATTGATAAAAGATATCCTTAATATACCTGTTATTATCACATCGGTTATATTTACCTTTTTGATGTTCTACCTTCTAATGTTTGACCTGAAGATATCAGGGGAAGCAGAAAACGCACTAGGCATACTTCTAATCTCATCTCTAACGTTGGCTATTGCCATAGTGCTACCAAAGGTATCACTTCAACATTTATCACAATTTTCTATGCCGGATTTCATTCCCCTTATTGGTGTGGCTATGTTTGCATATGCCAGTCATCTTGTAGTTCCTGAGATACATCGGGCAAATAAAGAAGTAGGTAGAAAGGCTGTAATATATGGATATTTAATACCCATGATATTCTACAGTCTATTTGGACTGGCATTTGTAGGTGCCTATGGTTCACATGTTCCTACTCTGGCACTCAACGCCATTAGAAATATCAAACCCTTAGAAGGAATAATCTCCGTAGCCATTCCCTTACTATCCATTACAACAAGCTTTATAGGTATAGCACTATCTCAGAAGCATAACATCAGAAAAGCATTTAACCTTTCATCTGTGGAGGCTTTGATACTCTCAACGGCACCACCACTACTGATATACATTGGAGGATTAAGAGGGTTCGTAAAGGCAATATCCCTTGCCGGCTCTTTTGGTGCCATCATCTTTGCCGGCATCATACCTACTTTAATATACATCAAACGACATAGAAAAAATCTACATATCGCATACTCTCTCTTGGCACTGTTTATGGGCGTATTTATCATCAGTCTTATAATATAAAAAAAAACACACAAAGGAGCGTGTAACATGAAGCTATATCCGATATGTGCATCATGCAATCTCGGTAGCATGGCAACGCTAATGGATAAATTGGGTATTAAAGAAAATCGCTGGAATATCATGAGAAAACTACTTAAGAAAGCCTCAGAGGTACCTGAAGATTATAAACCTGTGGAGCTATACAAAGTTTTATACGATGAACTTACCGGTAGCACTACCGAGGACATATGGAAAGAGGAAAAAAAACAGATGAATGATGCCGTGCTAGAAATATACCCGTACCTTGAGTCTTTGGTAAACAGTGCCAACAATCCTATTAAAATGGCTGCTCGGTTATCGGCAATAGGTAATATTATTGACATAGGCGTTCATGGCCACAGTTGGGGAGATATGAAGCATGAGGTAGAAAAAAGTCTATCGTTTCCATTCTTCATTGACCA
>CAZATH010000070.1:0-5083 GCA_964487995.1 uncultured bacterium | reverse complement strand
AAAGGGATATTTTCATAGAGGCTTTACGTGATGCCCGTAGTCTTCTTCTCATTGGCGACAATGCCGGTGAAATCGTATTTGACAGACTGCTTCTGGAGACCATACATAAAACGTTTCCCAACATAGAGATATACGTAGGTGTTAGAGGTATACCTTTACTAAACGATATCACAGAAGATGATGCCCTATATGCTGGCATAAACAAGGAGTGGATCATCAACACCGGTGTGGATCTGCCGGGCTTTGTGCCATCTCGTGCAAATTCTGAGGCACAAACGCTACTGAGGGAAGTGGATATTGTCATCTCCAAAGGACAGGGCAACTTTGAAGGACTTTCAGAATACAGACGTGATAACCTATTTTTTGTGCTCAGGGCAAAGTGTGTGCCCGTTGCCACAGAGTGGAAAGCTTCAGTGGGGGCACTGATATTTGGGAAAAGGACATAACCTATCACGTGACTACGAGAATATTCTAAAAACAACAGGTATACCGCATCTTGAGACAACTTAAGGGCATGCCAAGGTATACACCTATATAACGTATATTGCGCCGGTAAAGGCTATAGACCGCCTTTGTTTAGTTTGGCATACAAAACCACGGTTTTCATCGGCAAAGTAGGTGGAGCACATCTTCCAAAGCAATATTTTACCGGGCTTTCTTATAGAAACTACATTTTTCCCACGTCAATATTGCCACTTATACAAAATACAGCAAAACTCACATGTATAAAAGGCTTCTCACTTAGGCAACCCAACTTTTTCTCTCCACAGGCATAAGTTTGGGCAGTCCCTACATAACACGCGTAGGGTAAGATAACACTTCTTCAACTCTTAGTCTATTACGTCTTGTTTGTCGCCGAGCATATAAAAACAACTTGCACTGAATACCTTCTGGAAAATGAGATGGTTGAAACGCAGTTGTGCCAAAGGGATAACAAAGCCTATACAAGTTGTAAAATTGCCCAAACACTACCCATAGATCCTCCTCCGATAACACACCTTAACCCACGTCTACCACGACACCATACCACACTTATAGATGCAACATCTCTGATTTCCCTTTCGGCATATCGCAGGCATACAACCACTACACAACCATTGGCACCACTTAAGTTCACTCAGTATATTTGACAATAGCCCTTTACAACTATTCAAGAATACCCAAAGCCAAGAAACAGATTGAAAGGTCAAAAAACCTTATAACCATTCAAGGATACCCAAATTTCCTTTTTAGAAAAAGTCTTGTTGATATCCACAAAGCCCACATCAAAGCGTGTTTTACATGCCTGGCATATAGAAGAGAGCATCATACATGAAATAGAAGGGGATTTTTACACTTCCACGTGAGAAGTAATTTTATTGCAATATAAATACTTATCGTATCAGACGACATCACATCTTACCGCTTCTTTCCACCCACCAAACACTTCTATGGGACTTATAAACACACAGGTCAAGGCTTTACATATAAACTACTTTCAAAATAACGTGGTTATAAAATTATAAAAAGTACATCTGCTTAACTTTACATGGCAAGGAGATGTTGTCTTTGTATTTCTCACTTAAAAATATACGTAGTTTAGGAACCTTTTCTTATATATCCACATTAAGATAATAAAGATACTTACCCAATGTTAGGTTAAATTATCCCTACGACCTCTCAAAGCCTAATGTATCCAACGTAGCACCTATCTTTTATTCAGATACAACTCATCTCCAAATACACTTAGAAAAAACTGTCAAGCCATGGATAAAGTGCTATCGGCACATTAAAACCTTCCACCGAAAAATATGACATAATAGAGATGAGGTGATATATATGCTTGAGGTTCAGGAAAAGTTTATCGGTAAAGAGGCACAAGAAAAAGTAAACACCAAAACCGTTGCCATTGTAGGATGTGGTGGGCTCGGATCTCCCCTGGTGCAGATGGCGGCACGAAGTGGCATCAAAAAACTGATACTTGTTGACAATGACATAGTTTCACCTTCAAACCTTGGAAGGCAAATACTCTATACAACACACGACATCAGTAAATATAAGGCAGAGGTGGCAAGGGAGATAGCGAAGAAGATAAATCCCCATATGGAAGTTGTTGCATACACAGAAAGGCTGACATCAGACAACGTAGATAAACTCCTTCACAAGGCTCACATCATACTCGATGGCACAGACAACTATAAAACTCGCTTTATACTATCAAGATATGCAGAAAAGACAGGTAAAGATTTCGTATTTGGTGCCGTTGCCGGGGCATATGGTATGGCAAAGGCATTTCCCCATACTGAGGGTATATACCTACACCATGTAATGAATCCCTCTTTGGAAACGGCAGAGGCTGTTCCCACAGCGGAAAGTGGAGGACTTGTGCCAAGTATACTTCTATTTATCACAGGCTTTATGTGGACAGAAGCTTTGAAAATGGCAATGGAGAGATACGACCTTGTCAACGACAAGATGCTCATTGCCGACCTATTTCAGGGAGAAATCAAGCTACTGGGATAAAAAGAGGTGCACACCAGCTACTGAAAATCATTCCATTTATACCACGAGTTAAAAACATATATTCTCTACCCAAAAAGGGGAGGGTATACCCTCCCCTTTCTTATTCCTATTTCTCAGAAATTTACACTTTAAATTGGGAAACCTTTTTCATCATATCCTCGGCAATCTCACCAAACTTGTGAACGGCATCCCTTATCTCCATAACAATATTCTGAACATTTACGATATCGGAAGCGACAACTTCAACTTGCTTGTCTACCGCCCTCATGGTAGAAGCAACTCCCTCAATGGCACTTCTAACTTCAGAGGTTGTAGCGCTCTGCTCCTCAGATATAGCAGCAAGTGATTCTACCTGTGTATTCATATCCATGATCTTTTCTACAATGCTTGCAAACTTATCACCAGATTGAATAGATGCCTGCTGTACCCCTTCTATACTCCGTGCTATCTCCTCAGTGCTCTCTTTAACTCTCTCCGTATCGGCCTGTATTCCCTTCAAGATATTGGCTATCTCACCAACTGCCTCTTGGGTATTCTCTGCAAGTTTCCTAATCTCATCGGCAACAACGGCAAATCCCCTGCCTGCCTCACCGGCACGGGCTGCCTCTATAGCAGCATTGAGGGCAAGTAGGTTGGTCTGCTCCGCTATATCAGATATGGTCTTAACAATCACACCAATACCATTACTCTTGGCAGCCAATTCATCAACAACATTCTTTGCCTCTTCGGTCATAGAAACGGTGTTTTCTATCATAGAGATAACTTCCATCAATGAATCTTTACCCTCTTCTGCCATCTGCCCTATCTCACTGGCAAATGCTGAAAGGTTTGTAGCCGCATTAGCCACTTCATCGGCACTCTGCTGCAATGCCATGGCACTATCTGCCACAGATACTACACTGTCGGTAGCATCCGAGATATTTCTTCTAACCTCTTCAAATGAAGATACAGCCTTAACAAGGGTATCCGATGCCTGCACTGTAATATCTTCAAGCTCAGAAGCCCCCTTGCCAATCTCTACGGCAGACTGTCTAACAGATAGTATCATCTCCCTTAGGCGGTCAACCGCCTCCCTCAAACCTTCAACAATTGCACCTATTTCATCATTACCAGCCCTATCAATGTTCATCACAAGATTACCCTGTGCAAGATGCTCTGATATATCTTCAACAATCTTTAGTCTTCTCAGAATCACAAACTGAAGCAGATACCACACAACGAGTATCATGAAGATAGTAAATATACCAAATACACCCAGTGTAGGATACACTGCGCCAAGTGCAACCTTTTTGAGATCATCTTCATAAAACGATAGTGCTGCAATCAGGTCTGTTTCCGGTACTTTGTAGAAAAAACCTATCTTCTTGTATACCCTTTTATCACCAGGTTTGGTATAGTAGTAATCAAAAGATACAAACGATTTACCCGCTTTTTCCATCAAGCTCCAAGCCTTCCTGCCTAAATTGGTCTTACCATCTTTCTTATCAATAGCCACAAGCTGTTTATCTGGATCAAGTTGTATGCCATTTTCATAAATAGGATGAATAATCACATGACCTTCTTTGTCCATCACAAAGGGATATGCCTCAAGGAGTTTAAAAGACGTTATCGTCTTAGCTGCAACATTGTATACACTATACTTAAATGCCATCGCCTTAGCATCAATGGTATCTATATAAACGCCTGTGCCTATAATCCAACCCCATGGTTTAAAATACCTTCCATAGGAAAGCTTGGGGAAAAGTTTATCTTTGGGTTGCCCAGGTTTAGCCCACATGTATTTAACATATATCTCACCGTTTTTAACGGCACCATCTACTAAATCTTTTATAATGAGAACACCATTGGGGTCTTTAAGAGTTTCCAGTTTTTTACCAATTAGTGAAGGTGATATGTGAACAACCATGACGTAATTGGTATCAACTACAAATACATATCCTACACCCCCATCATAACGTATAGAACCAAGATACTCCTTTGCCATCTTCTGCGCCTGCTCTTGAGTAATAATTCCCTTTTCGGCATCGTTATAAAGCTTCTCCACCGCGGCATACGCACTATCAACAACAGCCTTTATCTTACTCTTTGCCATATCCAGGGCTTCCGTTTTGTAAAAATCAATAGAAGTATTGGCGATGTAAAGCTGCCCAGACGTAAGCTGAACAACACCATGGGCAGATTCCTTTGCAAGGTTCATCAGCTGTTTTTCTATAGCCCCTTTGATAACAAGTCCTATTACAACCGATAGCACTATGGCTATAACAACAAACGCCGTAATAGAAATGGCAACGAGGCTTTTTCTATTTTTCACATTTCTCACCTCCCAGGGATATTTTATCTATATTTTACCTATTTTACCGAAGACATCTGTGATTTTTTCTTTGCAAACGGCACTCATAAAGTTCAGGAAATACTATAAACCTATACTGGTATCATATATATACATACCCAATTAGGCAGGAGGGATACACATGGCCACTAAATATAACATTATCAAGGCATCTGACATTAAAAACCTACCCAAGCTATTCGGCTTTAAAACGGGAACACCTGGGCTTGATGATATGTTCTATACAGTTGA
>CAZATH010000069.1:0-7606 GCA_964487995.1 uncultured bacterium | reverse complement strand
CGACTGATGGCAATATGGGGCACTCATGGGGACCATCCAGTTATCGTTGTGTCTCCAGGAAATGTAAAGGAATTCTATATCTATACCCAGAAAGCCTTGGTATGGGCTGAAACACACCGAATCCCTGTAGTAGTTTTGGCCGATGAAGTAATAGCACATTCATACCAATGGTTAGATGAGTGGCCTCAGACTATCAAAATTCCCGAAAGAACCAAAGAAAGAGTTTTAGAAATATTTAATACTCCTGAAGAGTATTTGCCATTTGCAACAGATGATAACGGTAATGTTGTGCCTCTCCCACCAATCGAAAGTGGTATTAGGTGGCACATGACAGGCTCAGCCCACGATGTAGATGGTTTTCCAACTATTATGCCTGCAAAGGTTAAGTATCTGATAGAAAGGTTATGGAACAAGGTTGGTAAAATCAGAAGTGAGCTTATTGATTATGAATTTTTAGGAGAAGGTGAAATTGATTACTTATTAATGTCGTTTGCCTCAATGGGTATGTCGGCCAAACAGGCATATCTGGAGCTAAAAGAAGAAGGATATAACGTAGGTTTATTCAGACCTAGAGTACTGTGGCCATTTCCTGGAGAGGAACTAGCCGCTATTATAAAGAAACACCATGTTAGAAAAGTTATTATACCTGAGCTAAATGCAGGACAACTGATGTTCCTCACCAAAGCATTTTTGTCGGATAAGAATGTAAATGTTGAATACATAGGAATTAATCAACAATATGGCGAAATGATTTCTCCCGACGAAATCAAGGAGGCGGTTTATAATGACTAAAAAACCACTGCCTTATACCGACACTGAAGAAAAGTGGATTCGTGATAGATATCTGCCCCATCAATGGTGTCCAGGATGTGGAATTGGTACTATCCTCAAAGCCGTCATCGATGCTATGGATGATCTCGGATGGGAACCAGAAGAGGTGGCTTTCATCAGCGGCATAGGATGCACAGGTAGATCTTCAGGTTATGTGAATGCACACACATTTCATACTATTCATGGCAGAGCAATTCCTGTTGCTACAGGAATAAAACTCTCTCATCCTGAACTTCATGTTGTCACCATGTTAGGTGATGGTGATGGTATTGCTATAGGAGGTAATCACTTTATACATGCCGCCAAGAGAAATATAGGTATTACTGCAATCATTGTTGATAACTCCATATATGGAATGACAGGAGGACAGGTTTCGCCAACAACTCCCGAAGCTATGAAAAGCACAACTTCCATTTATGGAGCCTTAGAACCTCCCATGGATCCCATATCCCTAGCATTGGGAGCAGGAGCCACATTTGTGGCACGGGCAGCAACATGGAATCCCGTACATATGAGACAGATTATTAAAAAAGCCCTTCAACATGAAGGATTTGCCGTCGTCGATGTAAAATCTCAGTGTCCTACCTATTTTGGAAGGTATAACGGTATTGCCGATCCTGTTGAACTGTTAAACTGGTATAAGGAGCATACCTATATTATGAAAGACCCCTCCGATATCAGAGAAGGGAAATTACCACTGGGTATTTTTAGAGATGACAACAGCAGAGTGGAACTATCTAAAAAATACAGACAGTTATTTGAGCACCTGAGGAAAGAAGGTGAAAATAATGGATAAGATAAGAAGAGAAGTTTTCCTTGTCGGTATTGGGGGACAGGGAGTAAAGTTATTATCGATATTACTTGCCAAGGCCTATATGAAAAAAGGATGGTATGCTCTTCAATCCTCAGTGTACGATTCAGCACCTCGAGGTGGTCTAACACGTTCAGAAGTCGTAGTGGCTAATTATGAATACTGGTATCCTAAAACTAGAAAACCAGATATATCTGTTTTCTTAGAAGGAAAGTATTTTGAGTGGTATCTCAACAATATAAAAGGTTCTATCATTGTCGTAGACACCACTCAAAGAGATAAGGTGGAAAATGTTCTTAAACTTGCAAACATAGATGATTTCAATGTAAGATATCATCCATTTATTGAGATAACTCGTGATGAGTTAGGGCATCCTCGGGGATTAAATATCTATACTTTAGGATATATAGCTGCATTTATAGGTGACCTAGATAGAGAAACATTAATAAGAACCTTAGATGAGAGATTGGGTAATAGAAGTAGAGACGCCAATATGCAAGCTTTGGAACAAGGTTATCAAGCAGGCCTTAAACTAAGAATGGAGGTGAAAGGAGTATGATTTTATTCAAAGCCGATTTGGCCATTGTAGATGTAAGAGGAAGAGAAGTAATAGATTCTAGGGGTAATCCAACAGTTGAGGCAGAGGTTGTTCTCGAAGATGGAACAATTGGGATAGGAATTGTTCCTTCAGGTGCATCTACAGGTAAAAATGAAGCCTTAGAACTTAGAGATGGTGATGAGAGATTTGGTGGAAAGGGAGTACTTCGTGCCGTCAGACATATTAATGAAGATATAGCTGAGCATATTATCGGCATGAATGCCTTTAATCAACGTGCTATTGATCTGGCAATGCT
Source organism: uncultured bacterium (assembly GCA_964487995.1). Lineage (GTDB taxonomy): Bacteria > Coprothermobacterota > Coprothermobacteria > Coprothermobacterales > JAADFF01 > JAADFF01. The sequence continues at coordinate 5,110 of CAZATH010000069.1, read as the reverse complement.
CGAACTCGATGGAACTAAACAAAAAAGTAAGCTTGGAGCCAATGCAATTCTCGCAGTATCCCTTGCAGTAGCACACGCAGCAGCCAATGCTCTTGGCATACCACTTTATAAATATCTTGGAGGAATAGGAGGGTTTGTTCTCCCTGTTCCCTTTATGAACGTTATTAATGGAGGAAAACATGCAGATAACAATCTCGATATGCAAGAGTTTATGATAGTTCCAGCAGGTGCTCCTTCATTCCGCGAAGCACTTAGATGGGGGGTTGAAGTATATCAATCTCTAAAATCTCTTCTCAAATCCAAAGGTCTATCAGTAGCTGTCGGTGACGAAGGAGGTTTTGCACCAAATTTAGAAACACATGAAGAAGCCCTTGATTTGCTAATAGAGGCTATAGAGAAAGCGGGTTATCGCCCAGGAGAAGATGTTTTCCTTGCCATGGATCCTGCAGCAAGTGAATTCTACAAAGATGGTATCTACACTGTGGGTGGAGAAAAATTGACATCAAGAGAACTTGTCAACCTATATAAAGAGTTTGTAGATAAATATCCCATTATCTCACTTGAAGATGGTATGGCCGAAGATGATATAGAGGGGTGGAAAATCTTAACAGAAGAATTGGGTTGGAAGATCCAGCTTGTAGGTGATGACATCTTTGTTACCAATAAGGATATATTCTACAATAAGGGTATATCTCAAGATATCGCTAATGCTATTCTTATTAAAGTCAATCAAATTGGCTCTCTTAGTGAAACATTAGATGTTATACATATGGCTTATAGAAATGGCTATAAAGCAATGGTTTCTCATAGGAGTGGAGAAACCGAAGATACTACTATTGCCCATCTTGCAGTAGCCATAGGATGTGGACAGATTAAAACTGGTGCACCTGCACGCTCAGAACGTGTTTCTAAATATAATGAACTCTTGAGAATTGAAGAAGATCTGGGAGATGGAGCAGTATTCCTAGGTGTTAAGGGGATATTAGGAGATAAATAAGAACAATTCTCTTACGTCGGAGGGGTAGGGTAGATACCTACCCCTTTTATAGCTGAAAGGGGGCATAGTAGTGGGCAAATTTCTTATTAATAGTGAAAAAGATATCTTATCAGGGCTTTCAACTGATGCATATTTTCTCAGAACAGAAGAAATTCTTGATGGCCTTAAACATTTTCCCAATGTAACAATGGAATTGCATACTAAATCCTTTCCTAGTAATGATTACGGTTTTGGTATCGTGGCAGGACTATGGGAAATAGTTAAACTACTAGAAGGCTTTCCTGTTGACATTTATATGGTTCCGGAAGGAAGCGTATTTTTCCCAGGAGAACCTGTAATGTACATCAGTGGTAATTATCGCAACTTTCTAAGATATGAAACCGCCATTATCGGTTTTGTATCGTCAATGAGCGCTATCGCTACCAAAGCGGCAAGAATAAAAATCGCTGCTGGTGAAAAACCAGTTTTCTCATTTGGTACCAGAAGAGTGCATCCTGCAATAGCACCAGCTGTAGAGTATGCCTCCTACATCGGTGGTGTGGATGGTGTTAGCAACGTATCAGGTGCAAAACGTCTTGGTATTAAGGCCATCGGTACAATGCCCCATGCACTAATATTGGTAATGAGTGAGCCCATTGAGGCTTTTATTGCCTTTGATAAATTTGTTGATCCCTCTGTACCTCGTATAGCACTGGTAGATACATATGGGTATCCACTTAAAGAAACTTTGGAAGCCGTTAAGGTCCTAAAGAACAGATTATACGGTATAAGGATAGATACCAAAGACTTTATCCATATAGTGGATATTATTAGATGGGAACTGTCCAGGATAGGGTATCCTAACATAAAAATAACACTTAGTGGAGGACTCGATGAATACACGGTAGAGCAGTACAGAAATATAATTGACTCTTTCGGCGTGGGAACCAAATTGGCAGCGGCAAGAGTATTTGATTTTGCATTAAAAATTGTCGAGGTGAATGGCTATCCGAAAGCTAAAGTCAGCAACTATCCCGGACAAAAAAGAATATATAGAAAAATGGAAAAGACAACCATCCATGACATCGTTAAATTACATACATCTTCACCACCAAGTGGATATATTCCCATAATGAAACAGGTAATGAAAAAAGGTGTAATTGTGGAAAATGTACCTGCAGTAGAGGAAATCAGAGAATACGTAAGACATCAACTTAAAGAACTTCCAGAGTATTACAAAAATATTAAATACAAGGGTTCGTTTCCTGTTACTTTTGAACCTTAGATTCCAATTTGTTCCTTATATGCTTCTAAATGTTCTTTGGAACCCATAATCAATAATCGATCACCGGTTACAAATACTTCGTCTGGATTAGGCACAGGAATAAAGCTGTTGTTTCTTATAATACCTACAAGTGTTAGTTTATGGAACTCCCTGAGTCCCGACTGCCTAACCTTTTTACCAATGAGAGTAGGGGGAACATAGATAATAGACAGGTAAACGCCTTCAAGCCCCATTACCTTCCCTTCTAACACTTGTAAAGCACTGCCACTGCCTGCCTCTTCTTCAGGTAATACGATTTGCTTTTCCCTGGTTTTTGCCTGGGTGTATCTAAGTCCTATTTTCATCAAAACTTTCATATGTGGGGCATTCAATGCCTTTACAGCAAAATCCATGGTTCCTACATCCATACTATGAAAAACTGCCATTAGAGAAGATGCCAAATCATCACCTGTAGCAATGGTAGCTAGCATTGGTGGTTTAGAGACAAGAGAACGCAGTGCCTCTAGGCCTGTTTCATCTACAATATTCATACTTGCAGCCAACTTAACCATATCCTTTACAGCATTTACTTTGCTCTCATCTCTATCTATAGCAATAACATCATAACCAAGGTCATATGCTTTTTTAACAAAATTAAACCCAAATCGACCCAAACCAATACTGAGAACAACACCAGAGGTATCAAGATCAATAAAACGCCTGACAAATGCATCTATAGCCTTACTAGATGCTGCAAGAAGCAATTTATCACCTGGCAAGATCTCCTCGTCAGGGGAGGGGATTACAAGAAGTTTTCCATCTCTGCGTATGCCTACAAGTGTCATCTGGAAATCTTCTCTGAGACGAGAGTTTCTTACAGCAACATTCCAGAGCTTTTCAGGAGCTTCTATCTCTAAGATAAACATATCAATATAAGTTCCTTGCAAATCGTGAATGATTGCTTTACCTCCGAGAAGTTTTACATATGCCATAGCCACACCCGCATCTTTCTCTGGAGAAATAATATTATCAACCCCCATTTTCTCAAGAATACGAATATGCTCCTCATCAGATGCCTTAGCTATGATTGATGAAACACCAACTTCCTCCAATTCTAGAACCGATATGGCAGAGGCAGATATGTCGGTTCCAATGGCAACCACACCAACGTCGGCATTTTCAGCTCCCAGTTTTCTCAGTATCTTTTTACCTTCTGCTTTTATATCTGCAACCGCGTAAACGCTAAGGAATTCCTGTATGTTTTCTATATTCTTTGGATTATAATCAATTGCTATAACTTCATGGCCTAAGTTCGCGGCTTTTTTGGCAAACATAGAACCAAATCTTCCCAAACCTATTACTACAACCGTTTTCTTTGCCATATCACAAACCTCCTTTACAACATTCACATTATATAAAATTATATGAAATCTACAAGGGGTAGAGATACAACACAAATAAATGTCACAATAGGCACATTTTGTGACATACTATGATATAATAACTCCACCACAAATACCAAGGAGGTATACGCAATGCAAAGGAATATAGACAACTTACTTGAAGATCCAGAAACTCTCATTGATAAATTTGCAGATTACCTCTACCTTCATAAAGCCAACTCGCCATCATCTGTTGAATGGAAGCGTTATATTATAAGAAAAATGCTTATTGATATTATGGATGGAAATCCCAGAAACTACACAAGGCTTTTACCCTTTATAAGATCTCTGGAGATAGATACCCAAAAGACATATATGTACGTAATTAGACAATTTTATGAGTGGCTTGCTACAATTTCACGAGAATCAGGTAACTTAGACCTCTACGATGAGTTCACCGAATTTGCCGAAGATATACGTGTTCCCCGTGGAAGCAAGCGTCCCCAATGGTTGACAATAGATGAAGCCAAGGCTCTACTTGATGCCGCCAAGCGGGAAAAAGATCCCCGTAAATATGCAGTGATTAAATTTATGCTATCTACAGGGCTTCGTGTATCAGAATTTGTATCTATGAATCTAACAGATTTCAAAAAAGATGGAAACTCCTACCTTCTTAGAATCAAAGGAAAAGGCAATAAGGAAAGAATCTTGCGTATCTCTGAAGATTTATATAACCTACTCGTTGAAAGTGGATGGTTCAATAAAAAAGTGCACCGTCGTACCATACACAGATGGGTATCAGATATAGGAAAAAAAATAGGCCTTAATGTACATCCCCACACCCTTCGTCACACTTTTGCCCATACCCTTCTGGAACGAGGAGAATCTTTGGCTATGATACAAGCTTTGCTGGGTCATTCATCAATCTCTACAACAGGAAGATACGTTAGAGAAAGTTCTGCAGAAGTAATGTTGGGAAGGGATTTTTGAAAAAAATAAGAGAGGAAGATTAGTCTTCCTCTCTAAAGAAAATCCCAGGTTGACAATAATCTATTACGGGCATACAGTAGTTGTTGCGGAATCTGGATTAGGCTTGAAAACCAACGTATAAGTTTGACCATCCGAAGTATATTTTATTTGATAAGTCTGAGTTGGGTCACTATTTACTATAGTAAAGTCCTCTCCACTCCATGGATCAACTGGATGTTTATCAAAGTACTTTGTATCATCTAATAATGCTGCAACAGATGCCGTGGTTGTAGGATATTTATAGGACGGTGCATTTGTAGTCCTATATACTTCAATAGCCATTCTTAAATTAGAAATTGTTGAACAATAGGCTTTCTGCTTAGCCTGCTGAATTCCCTCAAAATACCTAGGAATAGCTACAGCAAGTAAGATACCCAAGATAATGATAACTACAAGCAGCTCAATCAATGTAAAACCTCTTTCTCTCCTCATACGACATACCTCCTTTCAATTCGACTT
>CAZATH010000068.1:0-7650 GCA_964487995.1 uncultured bacterium | reverse complement strand
AACAATATCACAGAAAGCACAAATAGACCTATAATCAATGCCACTGTATATCTTCCACCTGACTGGGTGCCAAGTATAAGCTCTTTCCACGTTAGGGGAACCTCTTTATTGAATGAAGCTAAGGCAACCTTTAGATGTTTAAAGAATAACCACGGGTATACACCTAAAACCAATGTTATTACACTATAGATGGCAAGAGAAAGGGAAGCAAATGGCATGCCCTTTTCATATTTTCCGTATATGGCAATAATAAATCTTAGACCATACATCATAGACATGGCAGAACCTATCATCATGAGGATAGCCACAAGGAAGTATCCACCTGTTAAGGCTCCCTGATACAGTAGCCACTTAGAAACAAATCCAGATAGTGGGGGAATACCGGCAAGGGACATAAATAGCAGGGTTGCCAAATAAAACAAAACAGGAGAAACCCCTTTGCCACGCAACTCTTCAATATTGGTAGTGCCATATAGCACAAAAACCACATATGCCACGATAAACAAACCCGTTTCAAATACGGCATGGCCAAGGGCGTGTAGCCACGCACCACTGAGGGCAGAACCACCAATTAAGACACCGGCAAGCACATATGCCATTTGGCTAATGGAGGAATATGCCAATATTCCCAGTAAATCGTCAGATACAATAGCACGATAGCCAGCCCAAACAATGGTAATACCGGCAAGTAATACCAGAAGATAAGAAAGTTTTAGGGGTAAGACAGCATAAAGAGATGCCATAAAGAGTAAGAAAAATGCAACCTTGGATACGGCACCTGATAGATAACCGGCAACGACAGGATGAGCACTTTGATATCCGTAATCTGCCCACACGTGAAGGGGAAACATACCCAGTTTAAATGCCATGGCAATGGCTATGGACACACCGGCTACGGCTACTGACCAACCGCTTATTTGATAACTGCCACCGATTACAAATGCCGAAACAATTCCCAGCATGAAGATATATGAGAGTATTGTCATAAACGTAGAATACACAACACCGGAAAATGCCTTCTCTGGATCTGTAAGAAACATGAAGAAGGCAAACACGCTCATTAGCTCCCAGTAATAAAGAAGCACAAAGGAACTGGTTGCAGAGAGAACAAGTAGTATTGATGCAAAGGCAACCATCACCAATGCATTTTTCTTGCTATCTTTACCACCACCTATTTGGGCAAACAGCAGTGGCACTATGGCAATATATACAAACAGGGCTATAAGGAAAGAAACCGTAAATGAATCTTGCCACATTGAGTATAAGGCATAACTACCAAAGACGATACCAAGCACAATACCTATATCTCTCAACATGGGAATAAGGGTAATAACGGCTGAAATAACCAGTGCCACCAAACTATATGTAAAGGAATTCACGCTCCACAAACTGTGATATGGCAATACCCTATCTATGGAGGTAATCACCGATACAAGCCACTGGAAAACACCGGGCATAAACCCAACCAGTAAAACGGTCAGTCCAAGCACTACAGTAGATATTGTCATGTATACCATACCAGTATGTTTATGGGCATTGCTACCCTTTTGACCTAACACAACAGAAATCAACCTGAGATAATAAAACACTTCTACAGAAGCAGCAAGTAGAATCAATGATGTGGGCAGCCATCCCCATTTGCTATAAACGGCAATGAGTATTAAAAACTTAGAGAAAAAACCGGGAAGTGGCGGAAGTCCCATTAGAGACAATGTTCCGAAGGTAAACATACCACCGGATATATCTCTTCCCACCCCTTCAAGGCTTTCTATCTCACGGCTACGTGCCTTCTCTATAAAAATACCAGATGCCATAAATAGAAGGGCTTTGGAAAGGGCATGCACTACCATGTGTATAATACCTGCGGCAATACCTACCGGTGTAAAGGTTGAAAGAGCAGACACAATATATCCCATCTGTGCCGACGAGGAGTGGGCAAGTAGCCTTTTAATATCTTTTTGCCTTAGGGCAGATAGTTCTCCCCACAAAGACGTTAGAATACCCCAAATGAGAATAAACATCAGAAGCTTATCAAAAAACACCGTATGAGATGCAATGGTAAGCACCCTAACCAAACCTATAAGTCCTATTTTAATCAACGTTCCGGAAAGCATGGCAGAAATCGGAGAAGGTGCAGAGGGATGGGCATCGGGAAGCCAGCTATTTAGTGGGAACATAGCCCCTTCTACTCCAAGTCCTATCAGTAAAATAGAGACAGCTACTATATCCAAAACGGGATAATTCCCTATTTTGTCGGCAATATCGTATATGTTAAGTGTATGATACCCACCATACAATAGGGCTATGCCCAGCAATATAAAGGATGTTGCCATACTGCCAAGCACAAGATACTTAAAAGAAGCCTCAAGTGTTGTCTCTGTGGCATCTGTTGAAACAAGGATATATGCCGATATAGAGGCAACTTCTAAAAAGACAAACATATTGAACAGGTCTCCGGTTAGCGATACCCCAACAGCACCGGCTATCATAACTTGCATGGTGGAAAAGTACTTGACCCACAACTCTTCCTTGAGGTATCCAACTGAGTATATCGTGGCAAGAAAACCTATAAAGAATATTAGAAGGGTAAGGGTAGCACCCCAAATATCAATCTTCCAATTAATACCGATGGGGGGCATATAACCTCCCATAATTACCTCTATGGTATGACCACTTACCACCTTTATAAGTACATCCAAAGATACAACTAATCCAGAAGCCACCATCAATATAGCAACCACCGGGGCAATTTTTCTATTCTTAACAATTACATAGAGAAACGGTATGATAAAGGCACCTAGCAATGGCAACACAATAAGCAATGATGCCCACTGATCACCGAGTTTTAAAAACCCCATCATCCCCTCAACCTCCTCATATCACGAAGCTCTATACTACCGGTCTTTTTGAAGAGATACACTACAAAACCCAGTGCCAAAGCGGTAAGGGCAATATCAATAACAATAGAGGTCAATGTGAGAGCCTGAGGCACAGGATCAGAAGCTTTAGTTGTAAAGTTTACATCAAAGAATATCGGTGCCGTTCCACCCTCAACATATCCTATGGAAACAAGGAAGACATTCAAAGCCGTTGTCATAACACCGAGTCCCATTACCACCTTAATGGCATTGCGTGAAAGAAGGAGTATACCCAAACCAATCACAAACATCAACATTAAAAGCCCATAAAATATCACACTAAGCATGACTTTCCACCCCCTTTATTAGGGCTACCACCATTTCACCGGCACCACCAAGCACTTTGATACCTACAGAGATATTCATCAGTGCTATCACACCACTGCTAAGAAGACTTCTAAACACACCGTCTCCCCACAATTTACCTACAAAATCACCAAAGAAATAACCTGTGTATACAAGGCCTAAGAAAGCCCACAATAAAAACAGTAGAGCACCCAAACTATCGGCTATGGTTAAACTGCTAAGGGAAACATAACGATGAAAAGCCCTTATACCCATGGCAAGATATACCAAAGCGGCGGCACCTATGATAGCCACACCACCTTGGAAACCACCACCTGGTGTTAGATGGCCATGAATAATAACATAGGCACCAAATACAAGGATAAATGGATACAACACCCTTGCCGTTTTATCTGCTACTATCGTCACTGTCTTTCCCCCCTTTCATGCGGGACATTGTCCAGTAAAAGCCAAGCACAGCAACAAAGAAGATCGTAGCTTCTCCCAATGTGTCGTATCCCCTGTATCCGAAGACAATCGATGTAACAACATTGGAAGCATGTGTTCTCTGAATGGCATCATTTAAAATAGAAAGTCCTATATAGCCATCTTTCATCGGTTGTCCAAATGTATGAATGCTATAAAGAGACAAGCCCAAGTAAATAAAGAGAGTAAACATTATCAGGAGAACCACCAATTTCCTCACCATCTCCGCTCACCCCTTTTCTGGGTAAGATAAATAGCTACAAGGAAGACAATGGGACTAAGCACTGCACCAACGGCAGCCTCGGCAATAGCCACATCGGGGGCATGAAGCAGCAAAAACTCCAGAGTAGCAAGGAGCCCTATCACTTCCAAAGCCACAAGGTTGTATAAATTGTTTTCGCTAAGGAATATATATAATGCAGCCAACACCATAAGCGTGATAACACCTATATGAATGTAAATCACCGCTTCTCACCACCTTTGGGAAACAGGTTGACTTCCCCTATCATTGGTATACCTGAATCTAAAGAGGCATTTACAAGCATATTGGAAGACACAGCAGAAGTTATAAGCATAAAGAGATATATCAAAATAGATTTGACAATAATTACAATGTCTAAAGAGTATAGCAGTGTTCCTAAGGCAAACCAAAACAGCGACATACTTGTTGCAATGGTTACCGCCTGCATCTTCTGATAACCATCTTTAAACCTAAACACACCGATAACCGAACCTATCAGAAACACAAACCCTATGAATATAGAAATATATGTCAACAACATCATCACTGCCACCTCCCGGATATGTAGCGGGCAAAGGCAAGATTACCCAAGAAGTCAAGGAGAGCAAGAGTAAGGGCTATATCCATGTATATATTTCTACCACTGTAGGCAGAAAATAGCATTAAGCCAGCTATGACAGTAGCACCGATAACATCAACTGCCGCTATCCTCTCAAGAAGTGTTTTTCCTGTAGAAGCCACATATACCATAGGCAGGGCAAGTATCAAAAGTCCCCCAAATATCAACATCCACACATTCATGGTAAAACCCTCCTTACCCCTTTATTTAAAGCAGAGGCTATATCCTCATACCATCTGTCTCTATCACCAACATCAATCCAGTGAATATATAACTTTTTTTCATCGGGAACTACTTTAGCCGTTATCGTGCCCGGTGTAAGGGTAATAGAATTTGCAAGCATCACCATAGATTCCACCGATTCATTGGGAACCTCTATCTCCACAACACCGGCTTTGACATCAGGCTTTTTCAAACCAAAAGCCCTTAACCATACATCCACCGATGCCTTAACAACCTCCCTCCATAGAATCACAAGATAAACGGCAAACACTAACCATTTGACAGGATTTACCATTACATCAACCCATTGAGAACCTTCCAACATCGAAGCAGAGCCGAAAGCCACAAACAACGCTATAACAAGTCCTACTGCAATCTCCCATATATCAATAGACATCGTAAGAAGCAACCATAGTATAAAGCTCCATATAAACACACCTATAAATGCTTTACCCTTCACAGTCTCACCCCCTATCTGTCCATACACGACATACACGGATCAACATGTAAAACCAAAAGTGGAGCATCGGCAATCGATGCACCTTTCATCATCTCAGCAAGGGCAGGTAAATTCATAATGGTAGGTGTTCTGATTTTTAGTCTATGGGGCTTATTGGTGCCATTGGATATCAGATGATAAATCAGCTCTCCACGGGGAGCTTCTACTCTCCCAATGGTCTCAGCAGGTTTAACAACCGGTGGCACCCTGGGTATTCTATAAGGTCCTTCAGGCATCTTCTTCAGTGCCTGCCTAATAATCTTTATAGATTCAAGCACCTCCAGTGCTCTGACCACAGCCCTCGAGAAGATATCACCACCATCAGAAACGGCAACCTCAAAGTCTATCTCCGGATATACACTATAGGGAGCATCTTTTCTAATATCACTCTTAATACCGGTTCCCCTCAGGACAGGTCCTAAAACCCCCCACTGGTATGCCTGCTGTGGTGTCATCTTTCCTACTCCTTCTGTTCTCATACGGAAGGTCTTTTCATGTAGAACAACATCTACCGCTTTGGCAACATTATTTTCAAGTTCATTAAGCATAGATAGAATCATATCTTTGTCTTTAATATCCCTCCGCACCCCACCAATGGTATTGATGGCATAGTTTACGCGGTTGCCGGAAATAGCCTCCAGTGTATCCATTACAGCCTCTCTAATACCAAAGAGAAACATAAATAGAGAGTCAAAGCCTATGGCATGGGCACCTAGTCCAAACCACAAGATATGGGAGTGAAGTCTTTCAAGTTCTCCAACAATCACCCTGATATATTCTGCCCTTTCGGGAATCTGCAAACCTAAAGCTTTTTCTACAGCCTGCACATATGCCCATGTGTGATGCATAGAGCATATACCACATACCCTTTCAACAAGCCCAAGATTCTGCATGTAATTTTTCTTAGTGGCAAGTTTTTCTATACCCCTGTGGGATACACCTATTCTAATCTTTACCTCTTTGATAATTTCCCCATCCATCTCCAGTTCAAAATACTCTCCCTCTTCCAGTGATGGATGGAAAGGACCCAGTGGAAACTTATAAGACACACCCTATCCCCCCTTATGTTCTGAGATAAACACCACGTGGCATCGTTTCCGGAATGATTAGCCTTGCCGGATCAGGATGTCCCTCAAACTTCACATCAAACAGATCCATAATCTCCCTCTCTGCCCAACCTGCTGCAGGAAGTTTAGGTGTCAGCGATGGCACCACTTTCTCATTGGGAACTTCTACCTTCAGAGAAACAATAAAAGGTCCATCGGTAAAGTGATACTCAAGAAACAACTTCTCCCCCTTGGGCTCCGGATAACACGTAATAGTAATCAGTCTTATATGCTCCAAGATAAAACCAGAAACCACCGATATCAATTCATCAAGATTTTCAAGAGACAGTATCATATCTACCTCTGAGCCATCTCTCTTCTTAAGCCTGTCTTCGTATCTATCTAAAAACCATTTAGGAAAAGCCACCTTCCTCACCTCACAAATGTTTGTTTTCTACTGATATTTTAAACTAAAAGTGTAATGTTGGATAAATTACAAAACATTAAACAGCAGATTTCATAAAAACGTCAAAAGAGGGAAGAAACCGTGGTATCTACATTAAATCAGAAAACCAATAATGTAATAACTCTATATATCACACAAACCTACATATTTTACATATTACCTACTTTGTGAGAGATATTATACTCCAGGAAAGATAGGACCATTGATAACAGCTAATAATCTCAGCATATCTTCACCAATATTTTCTATACTATGTCCAGTGCCAACTGGGGTTATAGTTATACCTCTCTCCACAATAAGCTCGTTATCTCCATCACGATATTTGCCCTTGCCTTTGAGTATGTAATAAATTTCTTCTGTATCCTTGTGTATGTGAAACCCTACACTGCTACCTGGTGGCACTTCCACCAGGGCTATTTTCTGCACAGCACTATCTTTATAAGGTTTCTCCTCAACAAACCATGTGATGTATATTTTTCCCTTACCTCCACGAAAGTTTTCATATGCTACTTTTTTGCCATCAGTGATTACCACCTTTATCTCCCTCCTTAAAAATATTTTCCATGGATTCTAAATTGATATCCCTTATATGAATATCATGCTGGGAAAATGGTATTTCTATACCTTCCCTATCAAACTGCTCTTTTAAAAGCTTTACAAATGTATCGCTTACCTTCCAACGTGCCAAGGGTGCAGGATTATACATCCTAAACAGCACACTAATATTAATAGAAGAATTTCCAAACTCTTGATATGCCACCACAGGATCAAACTCTTTATTGACATCTGGGATACTTTTAGCTACCTGCCCAGCAACCGTTTTTACAATTTCAAATGCCTTTTGCAGGGGAGTAGAATAAGAAACGCC